>JAFYMJ010000192.1 GCA_017556665.1 Bacteroidales bacterium | reverse complement strand
TACAAGTATGTGGAACAGGATGAGTTCGACTTAGGCCCTAAAAAGAGAGAAAACTACTCTCTTGAAGAGCTTAAAAACTCATGGATGTACAAAGAGAATACCCCTGCAATATTCATCTCTGCAAAAGAAAAATTACATATAGACAAACTAAGAAACGATTTGTACAAAATGGTTGCAGAAATCCACGCAGGAAGATGGCCTTTTGATAATTTCTTGTGGTAGGATTATTTGGCAAACTCCTTTATAAATTCAACCACCTTTGCGGTATCTTCTATAAATGAGTTATGGCCTGTACCATTAACAATACAATGCTTTACATTAGGGAATTCCTCTATAAGGGAGTCCCTAATTTCGTTTGTAATGAACTTGTCGGAATCGCCATAAATTGCCATTGCATTACTTTGCGCCAAAACATCCTTTGTATCTGAACGCTCCATCATTCCATTCAAACAAGCTACAATACCCATTGGATCATGTGTTTCTACAATCTCCAATGTCTCCTCTATTTTGGCATCCAAACGTCTAAGGTTATCGGGAGAATACATTTGAGGAATACTTAGACTTGCCAGTTTGCCAAGTTTTGAGTTTATAACAAGCTCTATCTCTCTTTTGCGGTTCTCTTTTTTCTCTTCTGAATCTGCAAAAGGGGTAGAGTTCAATAAAATAAGCCCTTTAAAAAGTTGTGGGAACAGTTTAATACAATGCTGGGCAATATATCCACCCATTGAGTGACCTGCCACGTAAGCATTTTCAACTCCACATTTCTGCAAAACATCGGCAGCAACGGTAGCACTGAATTCCATTGTGTTTATCTCTTTGTTGGATCCCGACAAACCATGTCCTGGCAAATCCAGCATAATAACTCTATAACCCTCTTTCTGCAATGCATCTGCAAACTCCTCAAAAATATATAGAGTCTCCAAATATCCATGCAGCAACAGAATTGTCTTGTCACCTTTCTTAGAATCTGAGATATGAACCGGTATACCGTTTGATATTGCAAAAAATTCCATAGTTAAACTGTTATAAAAAGTGGTCAACCATGCGATTGACCACTTTCAAATTTATATAAGCTAAAATTAGTCTTTTAATTTAGCACACAAGAACTCTCTGTTAAGTCTTGCAATGTGAGCTACAGAAACTTGTTTTGGACACTCCATCTCACAAGCTCTTGTGTTGGTACATGCACCAAAACCTAACTCATCCATTTTTGCAACCATAGCTTTTGCTCTTCTTGCACCCTCAATTTTACCCTGAGGAAGTAGAGCCAATGAACTTACTCTAGCTGCAACAAACAACATTGCTGAACCGTTCTTACAAGTAGCAACACAAGCACCACAACCAACGCAAGAAGCTGCATCCATACTCTTGTCTGCATCTGCCTTAGGAATTGGAATAGCGTTACCGTCTACTGTTACACCTGTGTTAACTGAAACGAATCCACCTGCTTGTAGAATTTTGTCAAATGCACCTCTATTTACAACCAAGTCTTTAATGATTGGGAAACCTGCACTTCTCCAAGGCTCAATTGTAATAGTATCGCCATCTTTAAATTTACGCATGTGTAATTGACAAGTAGTAATCTCATTGTCTGGACCATGAGCTCTACCGTTAATATATAGTGAGCAAGCACCACAAATACCCTCGCGGCAATCATGGTCAAAGCTTACAGGACCACTAGATTTGCAACCCTTGTTAATTGCAACAGGATCTATATTCTCTGCAATCAGTTGCTCGTTAAGGATGTCCATCATCTCTAGGAATGAACTGTCTGGGGAGATATTTTTAACTTTATATGTCTCAAATCTTCCCTTCTCCTTTGCGTTTTTTTGACGCCAAACCTTTAATGTTAAATCCATATCTTGTGTTTTTCTTAATCTTTATAGTTTCTGGTAGATGGTTTTACAAACTCGTAATTTAGAGCCTCTTTATGTAGAACAGGATCTTTATCCTCACCTTGGTACTCCCAAGCTGCTACATACATGTAGTTCTCATCATCACGTTTAGTCTCACCATCCTCTGTTTGCATCTCCTCACGGAAGTGACCACCGCAAGACTCATTTCTGTTAAGAGCATCTCTTGCCATCAAGTCACCAATCTCAATAAAGTCTGCCAAACGAAGAGCTTTTTCTAACTCTTGGTTGAACTCACCGTTCTCACCTGCAACATATACATTGCTCCAGAATTCTTTCTTAAGCTCTTTAATTTTCTCAATGGCAGTTTTAAGACCAGCCTCTGTTCTTGCCATACCAACATACTCCCACATAATGTTACCAAGCTCTTTGTGAAGAGTATCAACAGATTTTTTACCCTTAATAGAAAGAAGTTTGTTAATCTTGTCAACAACAGCTTTCTCTGCCTCAGCAAATGCTGGGTGGTTAATATCTGTCTTAGGCTCTGCAAATTTATGTGACAAGTAATCACCAATAGTGTATGGAAGGATGAAATAACCATCTGCAAGACCTTGCATTAGAGCAGATGCTCCAAGACGGTTACCACCATGATCACTAAAGTTTGCCTCACCAATTGCATACAAACCAGGAATTGTAGTTTGTAGGTTGTAATCTACCCAAATACCACCCATTGTGTAGTGGATAGCAGGATAAATCATCATTGGCTCGTTGTATGGATTTGTATCTGTAATCTTCTCATACATTTGGAACAAGTTACCATATCTTTGTCTGATAACATCTACTCCAAGTCTCTCAATTGCAGATTTAAAGTCTAGGAATACAGCCAAACCTGTCTCATTTACACCATAACCTGCATCACATCTCTCTTTTGCAGCTCTTGAAGCAACGTCTCTAGGTACCAAGTTACCAAATGCAGGATATCTTCTCTCTAGATAGTAATCTCTATCCTCCTCTGCAATTTGCGAAGGTTTGATTTGTTTTTTACGTAATTTCTCAACATCCTCCATTTTCTTTGGAACCCAGATTCTACCGTCGTTTCTCAAAGACTCACTCATAAGGGTAAGTTTACTTTGTTGTGTTCCGTGTACTGGGATACAAGTTGGGTGGATTTGAGCAAAACAAGGGTTTCCAAAGAAAGCACCTTTCTTATAACATTGCCAAGCAGCTGAACCATTACTGTTCATTGCGTTGGTAGACAAGAAGTATACATTACCATATCCACCAGTTGCAATAACAACAGCGTGTGCACCAAATCTCTCTATGGCACCTGTCTCTATGTTTCTTGCAATAATACCTTTAGCCTCACCATTAATAAGAACAAGATCCAACATCTCATATCTTGGGTATGACTTAACATTACCTTTAGAAACAGCTCTGTTCAATGCTGCGTAAGCACCTAATAACAATTGTTGACCGGTTTGACCTCTTGCGTAGAAAGTTCTACTTACTTGAGCTCCACCAAATGAACGGTTATCCAACAATCCACCGTAATCTCTTGCAAATGGAACACCTTGTGCTACACATTGGTCAATAATGTTGTTACTAACCTCAGCTAAACGATAAACATTCGCCTCTCTTGCTCTGTAATCACCACCTTTGATAGTATCGTAAAACAAACGATAGATTGAATCGTTATCGTTAGGGTAGTTTTTAGCTGCATTTATACCACCTTGTGCTGCAATTGAGTGAGCACGTCTTGGTGAATCACTAATACAGAAAACTTTAACGTTATATCCTAGTTCGCCTAATGAAGCTGCTGCAGCGGCACCGCCCAAGCCAGTACCAATAACTATAATTTCTAGTTTGCGCTTATTAGCCGGACTAACTACGCGAATTTGAGCTTTATGCTTTGTCCATTTCTCTGACAAAGGCCCCTCGGGAATGTGTGATATTAATTTCTCGGCCATTTTATATTTGTTAAAAATTATCCAAAATTTTCTACAATTTTAGTCACTTTTTACCAAATAAACAATTATTACACTATAATTATTGGCATTATTCATATCAATTGACATTTTTCATATCTTTACATTTGAAATATTAAAAAAAGTGTAATATGAGATACTTGATTTTAGTGTTGTCTGCTCTTCTTATGTGTGTGACAAATGAGGGATACACCCAGAATAAAAACAAAAAAGAGACAACTAAACTTACCCGTGCCCAAAAGAAGGCAGAAAAAGAAAGATTGCTTAAAGGAGCGGTTATGGAATGTATAAATAAAGACAGTCTTATTCTTGTTGTAACCTCTATAAATCCACTTGGAGGGACTTCTATGAGATCTACAGAGGGTTATACCATAAGGTTGGTAAACAACAAGGTTACCTGCAAACTTCCATACCATGGAAGAACAAACACACCTATGTTTGGTGCCCAAGATGTCTCACTAAGAGCTACAGACCAACAAGTGAGCCAATTGCAGAAAGAGTACTCCAAAGATGATGAATGTACCTACTATCTCTTCTATTTTATAAATGAGAGTACAAATGAAAGGTGCGAGTGTATTTTTCAGATATACAACAATGCTGTTTCAAATATAAAGATTTCACCTTCTGGCAGAGATGCTGTAGGGTTTAAAGGTGAACTTAAAGTTGAATATTAAAATTAATCAGATATGTTAAAAAAATTCATTTACTCTATCATTGCGGCCATTGTCCCTTTTACAGCAGTTGCCCAAAATACAGAACTTGACATTATTCCCAAACCTCAACAAGTAAAGGTGAATGAGGGGTATTTCCTATTAGATGAAAATGTTGCGGTAAAAGGAAATGATCCTTTTTCTGTGAACTATCTTAAAGAGAAGATAAAAAATTCAACCTCAATAACTCTTTTAGACGAAAAGGCTAATGCCCAAAAGGTTATCGGGATACTGATAGACCCAAACATGGAGGTTAAAAAGGAGGGGTATACACTAACAGTAACTCCACAAGAGATTACAATTAAGGCTATTGACAAGGCTGGTGCATTTTATGGTGTGCAAACACTTCTTCAGTTGTTCCCTGCAACAATTTATGGAAAGGCAACTGGTTGGGAAGATTATAAGATTCCTGCTGTTGAGATTAAGGATTATCCAAGATTTGGATATAGAGGTGTTATGCTTGATGTTTCAAGGACATTCTCTCCTCTTCCTGTAATATACAATTTGCTTGACTGGCTTTCATATCATAAAATCAACACTTTCCACTGGCATCTTACCGATGATAACGGATGGAGAATTGAGATTAAGAAATATCCTTATCTAACCCAGAAAGGGGCATGGAGAGGTCCTGGTGAGGTACTTCCTCCTACTTATGGTTCCGGTCACAAAAGATATGGTGGTTTCTATACACAGGCAGAGATTAAAGAGGTTATAAAATATGCTGCCGACAGAAATATAGAGATTATCCCAGAGATTGATATGCCTGGTCACAGCAAATCTGTTATTGGTGCATATCCTGGTGTTGGATGCGACAATAAAACTGAGTTTGTTTCTGTTAACGGTGAGGTTAAGAATGTATGGTGTGTGGGTAATGAGGAGAATTATAAAATGCTTGACGGCATTATTAAGGAGCTTGCTGCCCTGTTCCCTTCTGACTACATACATATTGGCGGTGATGAGGTTAATATGAACAACTGGAAAGAGTGTTCAAGATGTAGGGCTCTAATGGAGGAGAAACAGATGAAACATCCTTCTGAACTTCAGAATTACTTTGTTAGAAGATTGGAGAAGATTGTTAACAAGTATGGTAAAAAGATGGCTGGATGGGATGAGATTCTTGATGGTGGAGAGTTAATGAAAGATAC
>JAFYMJ010000191.1 GCA_017556665.1 Bacteroidales bacterium | reverse complement strand
GAAAAGGTTTTGAGGCATATTTCACTTTTCTGATTGAAAAGATTTGGGGTAAGAGAAGAATTTTGGAGGTTTATTTGAATGTGGCAGAGATGGGGAAAGGGATATATGGGGCAGAGGCTGCTGCAGAGAGACTATTCCATACCAGAGCATATAAATTGAATAAAATACAGGGTGCGGCCATTGCGGCCTGTTTGCCAAATCCAATAAAAAGGAAGGCTAATGCACCCACAAAATATTTATCGGGAAGGATAAGCAATATTGTAAAAGAGGTGTACAGAACTCCTGTACCTGATTTTTTGAGAGAAGAGAAATAGTATGAACAGATTAAAAAAGATAATTCTAATAATAGGTTGTATTCTGCTAAGTGCCCAGTCATTTGCCCAATATGACATAGAGAATTTTTTCTATAGGGGCAGAAAGTACCTTATAGATGGAAAGTATTCTCCTGCAATTGAAACTTTCAACAGACTGGTTGTATTGGACAGTACCCTATATGAAGCATATTTCTTTAGAGGCATTGCAAAGTACAATTTGGGAGATTTTATTGGAGCAGAGAAAGATTTCAACACAACATTAAGGCAAAATCCAATTTACACACCTGCATACCATTACAGAGCCATAACCCTAAGCAGAACAGGTAAATATGAGAAGGCTCTTAAAGATTTGGCGGAGGCAGTAGATTTAAGGCCAAGCTATACAGGACTGTACTTTAGCAGAGGAGTTACCTATTTCTTGTCTCAACAGTTTGCAAAGGCAGTTTCTGATTTTAACCGTTTCATTAAGGCTGAACCTAAGTTTCCCGATGCATATCTTAACAGGGGTGCCTGCTATCTTTATTTGCAGGATACCACAAAGGCATTGTCTGATTACAACAAGGCAATCAAACTTAATATGTTTGATCCCGAAGGGTATATAAGAAGATCCAGAATTCATGCTATGCAGAACAATAAAGATCTTGCAATAAAAGATTTGGATATGGCCATTGAACTGGACTCTACAAATACTTTTGCATATTTTAACAGGGCACTTATAAAGTATGAGGATATGCAGATAAATTCTGCTCTTGAGGATCTTAATTATGTGCTTAAGTATGAGCCGGGAAATGCTTTAACGTTGTATAACAGAGCAATTATAAGGGCACAGATAGGAGATTACAACAATGCATTGGATGATTACGACAGGGTAATTGCAGTAAATCCAAACAATGTGTTGGCATACTTTAACAGGGCAGGAGTCTTCTTGGAGCTTAGAAGATATGCAGATGCAATGGATGATTACTCCAGAGCCATTAGTCTGTACCCAGATTTTGCAAAGGCATATATGAACAGGGCATATGCAAAATCTCAGTTGGGACAATACACATCTGCAGAACAGGACTCCAAAATTGCAAAAAGAAAAATTGCAGAGTATTATCAGAAAACAAAGGACAGTCTTGGCAGGGCAATGTTTGCAGATACAACCAAGAAGTATGACAAGTTAATCTCATTGGATGGAGAGTTTGCAAAACAGGACTTTAATAATGAACTTTTGCAGCACAGAGATGTGGATATAAGGCTAAAGCCTCTGTATAAGTTTAATATTAAGAATCCCGATAAAGAAATTATGGCTTTGGAT
>JAFYMJ010000190.1 GCA_017556665.1 Bacteroidales bacterium | reverse complement strand
GTTCCTGCTGGTTTTCTCTTGCACCTATGCCCAAGAGAAGATATTCAGTATTGTTACTTCTCCAGCTGAAAACACATTGGAACAAATGAACGTAAGTTGGGGAACCCCCATTAATATAAAAAATGCTACTGTTGAGTATACCAAAACAAAGGATAAAGAGTGGAAGAGGGGAGTAAAAACAGTTTTTGAAGGTTTGTTGTGCAACACATACAATTGTATTTTTACCAGAAATGAGAAAGGGGAAAAATACTATCAGGATCTGATATTCAACAAGTACAATGCAACATTGCATGGACTTGACAAGAACACCAGCTACAAATACAGGATTATAGCCGGAGGGGACACTTCCAGTGTACACTACTTTAAGACTGGTGGCGCAAAAACATGGAGTGCCTGCATAATATCTGATTTTCATGCATACGCCCCTCTATACCACAGGACAAAAAGTGCCATGGAAATGATTAGCACAGTTGAGAAATACAACCAGCCGTTTGAGTGGGTACTGCATTTGGGCGATATTACAGCGTGGGGAGGCAGCTACAATTTTTGGCAACAAATGTATAAAGAGCCTCACTTTGAAAATTATATGTGGGCTGGTGTAAATGGCAACCACGACAATATGGATGGCACCAACAAAAAGAATACAAACAAATTCTTTAGGGATGCCGCCGCATATCCTTACAACGGATACAAAGGGGAGTTGGGTGTCTGCTACTTCTTTAAATATTCTGATGTGCTGTTTATAATGCTCAACAATGAGAATATGAGATCCCAAGAGGGACTTAAAGCGGCACAAGAGTGGGTAAAAGAGGTTGTAACAAATAATCCTGCCCCATATGTTGTAGTTTGTGAGCACTACCAATGGTTCTTTGGCAAAGATGGCAAAGATTCACAATACGCAAGATGGAAAGAGCTTTTTGACCAGCTTGGAGTAAACCTTGCACTTAGTGGAAACAACCATATTTATGTTAGCACACACCCTTTAAAAGGGGATAAAGTTACAGAGAGCCCTAACGGCACTGTATATGTCCAGACAACCTCATCCGATAATGAGAGAGGATCTGAATGCAATTGGCAGGAGCCTGTAAAGCATAATCCCGACAAAATTAAATTCCGCTGGAGCGAAGGGGGACAAACCATTAGTGGAATACATATGAGTGTATCCAAAAAGAAAATGGTGTTGACTCTTCTTGACAGGAATGGAAATATCCTTGACAAAACAGAAGTTCTGCCAAGGAAATAGATCTAAATATCAGATTTCTCTACATAATCTGCATCAATCTGCTTCTTGGGGGTAACGCCCAAAGTTTTAAGATTCTCCAATCTTCTGACTATGTTGCCACGCCCCTGGGTAAGCTGATTCTCTGCAGTATCAAACGTCTTTGATACAGACTCAATATCTTTCTTTAGTTTTGCAAAGGTTCCAATAAAAGTTACAAACTTTTCATACAAGGCCTCACTCTCACCAACTATTGTCTCTACATTCTTTGCCTGACGTTCAGATTGCCATATATTGTAAATAAGCTGAAGCGACATCATCAGGTTTGTTGGGTTTATAAGAAGCACCCCTTTCTTGAACGCATACTGGCCAATCTGAGGATCTGTCTGAAGTGCAAGAATATAACTCCCCTCGTTTGGAACAAACATAAGGACATGCTCAATGGTATTCTCTACATATTTGGCATAGTCTACACTTGCAAGCTCATCTATATGCGCTTTTACAGAATCTCTGTTAGCCTTTGCAAATGCTTGCTGCTGGTCTGGAGTCTGAGCATTTACATAATCAATATATGCAGTAAGAGAGACCTTTGAATCTACAACTATGTACTTGTTGCCTGGACACTTAATTAAGACATCCGGCCTTATGTTGCTATTGTTCTCCCCTTTTATATTGTGCTGGATAAAATACTCATGATCTTTTCTAAGTCCACTATTCTCCAATATATTCTCAAGAACCTGCTCACCCCAGTCTCCTTGCACTTTACCTTTGCTTTTTAACGCCTTTGCAAGTCCGTCTGCCTGCTCTCCAACTTTAATGGTCTCTTTAGCAAGTGTCTCTATAGATTGTGCAATGGCTGCCTTATGTGCAGCTGAGTCTGCATTTACCTTCTGTACAGTCACCTCCATTTTCTGCATCTGCTCTTTCATTGGGGCAAGAATATGGCTAAGCTGCTCCACATTGGATTTTTTCAATTCCTCACTCCTTTTGCCCAATATCTCCTCAGACATACTTTTTATCTGATTCTTCATCCCTTCCAATGCCTGTGCATACTGCTCCTTATGTTGTTCCATCAGTTTGTGTG
>JAFYMJ010000189.1 GCA_017556665.1 Bacteroidales bacterium | reverse complement strand
GAATATTAAATATAATTAGCATAGCAGCTATTTTGTTTATAGCTTTTGCTGATAATGCTTATGCTCAGAACTGCGATGTTCCAGTGAGTGTAATGATTATAAATGCAGAAGATATGGATGCAAGTTCTGCAGACATTCTAAAGAACAGATTATCTGATGTAGTATCTAAGCAAGGACTTATAGCTAACCTTGATTATAGCCAGTTTTTTGTAGGTGCAAAAATTAATGTTTTGGATAAGCAGATAGTAAACGGACCTCCTGCACAGGTAGTTACAAGTTATGGTCTTAACATTTATGTTGCTGACTATAACAATCAGAAAATATTTTCGAGTGTATATTTGGAGCTTAAAGGTGTTGGACAGAACCAGATTAAGAGTCTTAATTCAGCACTTTCTAAAGTTACTCCAGCTAATGCAAAGATTACTTCTGCAATAGACCAGGGTAAAAAGCAGATTGTCCAATACTTTAATGCAAAATATAAAGAGATATTAGCAAAGGCAGATAGAGCTGCAAAATTGAATAAACATGCAGAGGCAGTTGCTTTGTGTGCTTCTATTCCAGAGTGCAGTGTTGGCGGCCAGGAGGCTACCAAGAAAGCTATGGAGTATTATGAGAAGTATAGGGATGAATTGAATACCTATTTGCTGAATGAGGCCAAAGCTGCATGGGTTGGTTCACAAAACGAGGAAGGAGCCATGTATGCAGCGGAACTTCTTTCGGGTGTAGACCCTAAATCAAGTTCTTATGGTGCAGCCCAAAAATTGATGAGTGAAATTCAGGGTCAAATAAGAAAGGATATTGATTTTGAGAAAAAAGAGAAGTATAACACAGAAGTAGGTGTAGAGAAACTTAGAATAGATGCAGTTAAGGCAGTTGGAGTTGCCTACGGAAATGGACAACAGCCAAGTACAACAAATTTGGCTTGGGTAAGATAATAGAGATTTTTTATGTTAATTGTACTAGAGGGATTGGATGGTGCCGGAAAGAGCACACAAGTTAAACTTTTAAAAGAGTATTTGATAAGCAGGGGGGTAAATTTAAGGTATTTGCATTTCCCCAGATATGATGCTCCACTATATGGAGATTTAATAGGAAAATATTTGAGAGGTGACCTGGGAAAAATAGACCAGGTCCATCCTCAAATAGTTGCACTCCTTTTTGCTCAGGACAGACAGGATGCCTCTGCACAGATAAGAGAGTGGCTTGATAATGGAGATTGTGTATTGTTGGACAGATATGTCTATTCAAATATTGCTTATCAGTGTGCAAAACTAAAAATGCACTCCTCTTTTATTTCACCAAAAGATGATGAGACCTTCTCTGAAACCCTGAATAGAGAGGCTGGTGCTTTAAGGGAGTGGATATTTGATACAGAATATGTAAAATATGGAATTCCTAAGCCGGACTTGAATCTGTTCCTTGATGTTCCCATTGATTTTGTAGATTCAAAACTTAAAGAGAGCAGAGAGGCTGATGATGACAGAGATTATCTGAATGGTAAATCTGACATTCACGAGGCTGACATAAGATTCCAGATTTGTGTAAGGGAGTTATATCTGGAGCAGACCTTACTGGATAAAGATTTTGTAAGAGTTTGCTGTGAGGACAGTAATGGCAAGATGTTGCCTCCCGATAAAATTTTTGAAAACATAAAGAAAGAGGTATCTGTTGTACTATAATTGGATTGTAAATGAGACTGATTAGAGCGTTCTGCAGATTTGTTTTTGGATTGACCTTTATTTTGTCGGGATTCTTAAAAGCATTGGATCCTGTAGGGTTTTCTCTAAAAATAAATGAATACCTTATAGCTTTTAAACTTACATTCCTTGATATATTTACTGAACCATTGGCAATTTTTTTGCCAGTGGTTGAGTTTGTTATAGGAGTCTCTGTACTTAAAGGGCTTAAAGTAAATGTATTCTCTAGAGTGGCTCTTTGTTTTATAGGATTCTTTACTCTCCTTACCTTTTTTGTAGCCTTGTTTGATCCGGTTAATGATTGCGGATGCTTTGGAGAGGCTATTCCATTGAGCAATTGGGAAACGTTCATAAAAAATATTATCCTGTCTATAGCAGCTGTAATAGTTTTTTATGGAAAGGATAATGTAAAGAAGATTGCAAGCAGTACAACACAGTGGATATATATAGGATTATATACTCTGATAATTGTTATTATTGCCTTGTACTCATACATTTCTGTCCCTTTTATTGATTTTGGAGTTTACAGGTTGGGTACAGACTTGGTTGAGACACAGAATATACAGCAAAACAGGGAGTATCAGACAACCTTCATTTATGAGAAAGACGGGGTTCAGGAAAATTTCACTTTGGATAATCTTCCCGACAGCTCATGGGTTTATGTTGATACCAAGACCGTACAGGTGTATGGAGAAGAAGAGGATCCATCAATAGATTTTGCCATAAGAGATTCCAACGGAGATTATGTTTCTGATGAATTGTTGAGCAAGCAAAATCCGGTCTTTATAATATCATATTATGAGGATAAGGTTATTAGTGAGAGTGACTCAACAGATATTGCCACATATGCAGAATCACTTGTGTCAGATGGATCAGATGTGTATGTGCTTACATTGGATCCAGAGTACAATGTTTCTAAAATTTTGCCGCAGAACACCCTGTATGCAGACTTTAAGACAATTATATCTTTCAACAGATCAAATGGTGGATTGACTTATCTTGACAATGGCGTTGTTGTCCATAAATGGGCTGACTGGAATTTCCCAAACAATATGACAGAAATTCTGGAAACAGACCACGAGGTGCTTACCATTGTTTCTGAAATGAAAGATAGGATTCTGTTTGGTGGAATATTGATTTTTGTCTACTTCCTTATAATAATTGTGAGGGCTTTGTCACTTATAGTATATAAGATAAAGCAACAGGGGAGGCTGGGTGCGGCATCCGGCGTGAACTGTAAAAAAAGAGAGTGACCGTGGTCACTCTCTTTTTGTGTTATGTAATATCTTACAAAGTTCTCTTTATCTCTACAATTTGGTATGCCTCAATAACATCACCAATCTTAATGTCAGTGTATCCATCAACGTTAAGACCGCAATCGTATCCGCTTTGAACCTCTTGGACATCATCTTT
>JAFYMJ010000188.1 GCA_017556665.1 Bacteroidales bacterium | reverse complement strand
TTGGCGTTCCTGGTGATCGGCATTGCTCTGCTGGGAATTTCCGAAATTTTTAGCATATAGAGTGAGCACCTATTATGAAGACTTTTTTATCCAAAACAAAAAAAGCAATCATTCTTTTGCTGGTAACTGTTCTTTTTCTTGGCTTCTATGTCGTTGCGCTGACAAGACCGATCTCCTACGGCTTGCCTTACCACAATGAGACCGTTTATGATGGCATGTCTTTTGGCAGTGCTGTGTTCTTGCTCAAAAAGTATTCCTGAGCAAGTTGAAGAAAAGGTGAAGTACATGGGAGCTGCAACTGCAGAGCTAGGTACAGTGGAATACTCAATTTCTAAAATCATCAAGGCTGATCATGATGTGTTTTACAAATTTGGTGACAGAAAAATCCTGTTTTCAAGTCATTCAACCATGAAAGCTGGTGTTGATTTGTCTAAATTCTGTGCAGACAGTGTTGTGGTTGACAAGAAGAATAAAGCTATAACAATCAAGCTGCCTAAGGAAAAGGTGCTGTCGTTTCATATGCCTGCAGAAAACATAAAGATGGAATGGTCCAGAACAGGAATGTTCCGTTCTGATTTTACGGCTCAGGAGAGAAATGAACTTCTGAAACAAGGTGAAGAGGATATCATGAATGATGCTGAGAATTTGGGTATTTTGAAAGATGCAGAGGCTAATGCCAGAATGATGTTTGAGGCTATGCTCGCAGGTGCTGGCTACAAGAAAATTGATGTTGTATTTGCTAAAAATTAGAGGCTATGGAAAATAATGATAAAGACTTGAAAGATAAGGCAAAAGAGTTAGGTAAAGATGTGGTTGGAGCTGGAATGGATCTTGCCGGCAAATCTATAAAAGCAGCGGCAGGTGCTGCTGGATCTGCGGCTGGAGGAATGGTTACGGCTATGGTTATGCCATTGTTGACTAAAATATTGATTGGAGTAGCAGCGGCTGCCATATTGGGAGGAGCGGTAACAGCTGCAGTTCACTTTATCAAAAAGGCGAATGAACTTAAAATTGCCGATACCCCAAATGTAGTGGAGAAGATAAGGAAGATTTCTGAGTTTACTACTTACACATATGTGGAGGAGTTTGTGCTGGCTCAGAAAAAGGCTGTGGCTCAGGAAGGAGGCATATTGTCTTTCTTCAGTTCCAGTAACGTGCCAGACTCGTCACATCATGAGATAGTCCTTATTACCAGAGGTAAAGTAAGGGCAGGTTATGACCTCAGCAAGATAACTGAGCAGCATCTGAAAATATCCAATGATACAATAAGCGTCCTGTTGCCGGCTCCGGAAGTGTTTGATGCAATCATTAATCCTTCTGATAATGACATTTTTATTGAGGAAGGACAGTGGTCGCACGAGGAGATTACTGCAATGCAGGTGAATTGCAGAGAGAGGTTGCTTAACAATGCCCTTGACAGGAATATTCTGCAGAATGCCGATAAACAAGGTGAAGAGAAGATCAAGAATCTATTCAAAAGTTTAGGCTTTAAAGAGGTTATTGTTGGCAGGTAATTGGTAGTTTAGGTTACTTATACCGAGT
>JAFYMJ010000187.1 GCA_017556665.1 Bacteroidales bacterium | reverse complement strand
GTATGCAGTAAAGTTCTCTTCCGTTACATTATTGAATTTTGTAATGTAGCTGACAACATCTGCAACATTTTCGCACTTTACCTCGTTCCCCGAAACAGGTGAATATGTGCGGCCAATTCTGGCAAAAAGAAGTCGCAGATAATCATAGATTTCTGTTGTGGTCCCAACTGTTGACCTTGGATTTCTGGTATTTACTTTCTGCTCAATTGCAATGGCAGGGGGGATTCCCTCTATTTTGTCTACTGCCGGTTTGCTCATCCTTCCCAGGAATTGTCTGGCAAAAGAAGAGAGACTCTGTGCAAACCTTCTCTGACCTTCGGCAAAAAGAGTTTCAAAGGCAAGTGAAGATTTTCCACTTCCCGACAACCCTGAAATTACAACCAGCTTTCCATGTGGAATTTTGACCGATATGTTCTTAAGGTTATTGGCTCTGGCCCCCTCTATAGATATGTATCCCTGTTTTCTCATCTATTTTGTGCTCATTCTAAGTACTGTCTTTACCTCTTTGAGTTTCTTTATGGCAGATGTTACTCTATCCAAATGGGCATTGTTGCTTACAGATATTCCCAATTCTGCTACAAATTCTGTTGCTCCATTAGGTTTGCTTCTCTCTCCAATCTGGAATCCTCTTATTGAGGCTTGTTGTCCTGTAACGGCATCCATAATACGTGATCCGCAAGAGGCATCTCCCTCACCAATCACTTTAAGTCTGGTCTGGAACTGTGTTGTTCCCGATACTTGTTTCCATTTTACCTTCTGGACTCTGTACGGATATTGTTCAAGTAGTCTTGCTGCATTTGGACAAGATATTCTGTGAATCTTTATACCACCTGTAGCAGATACAAATCCAAATACATCATCTCCAAATATTGGATTACAGCATTTGGCCATTTTAAAAGAGATATTGTCAAGTTTGTCACTGATTACAAGATAGTTCTGGTCATGGCTCTTGTTGCTGTTTTGGGCTTTGCCACTTTGGTTGTTATCCTTATCCTGTTCCTCGGCTTTGTAAACCTCTTCTTTTTTTGTTATAAACTCTTTAATGTCTGAAAGTTCAATCTCTTCTTTGTTTATGGCAAGTCCAAGATCAAAACTTGTTTTTAGTTTATAATGTTTTATAATTTCTCCCAAAACCTCATCGTTGTACTCCTCTTTCCAGTTCTTCATCCTCCTTTCAAGAGTTTCCAATCCTAGTTTGCTGAGTTTAACCTCCTCTTCTTTAAGCTTATTCTTGATTCTGTTCTTTGCTTTGGATGATATTACAAAGTTTAACCAGTCTGCACTTGGCTTCTGGTTTTTATTGCTCATAATCTCTACAACATCACCAGTGTGCAGCTCGTCCCTAATGGAGTATACTTTGCCATTTACCCTTGCTCCGCTACATTTTACACCTAAATTGGAGTGGATGCTGAATGCAAAATCAAGCACACTTGCCCCATTTGGCAATTGTCTTAAATCTCCTGTTGGTGTAAATACAAATATCTCATCAAGAGAGGCTAACGGACCGCTTTTATATGCATCTGCCTGATTGCTCTCAAGCATTGTCTTTACATTTTTAAGCCATTGGTCAAGGCCGGCAACACTCTTAATTCCTTTATAGCTCCAGTGTGATGCGTGTCCGTTCTCTGCCATATCATCCATACGGACAGTTCTTATCTGTACCTCTATATGTGCACCATCCTTGTTTTGAACGGTTGTGTGAAGTGATTCGTATCCATTTGGTTTAGGATTGGTAATCCAGTCCCTTAGTCTGCTTGTATCTGGTTTGTACTCTTGTGTTACAAGTGAGTATACGTCCCAGCACACATCATGTTCCTTCTCCAGTGGAACATCAAGAATGAATCTTACTGCAAAAACATCAAATACTTCTTCAAAAGGTACTTTTTGTTTTTGCATTTTTTTCCATATTGAGTAAGCTGTTTTTGTCCTTACCTTAAGTTTGTATTTGATACCTTTTCTGTTAAGGGTCTCCTCCAAAGGTTTGACAAATTCGGTAACAAGTTTTACCCTGTCTGGCTCTGTTGCTTTAAGTTTGTTTGAGATGGCTCTGTAACTCTCTGTATCTGCATGCTTAAAGTACAAGTCCTCCATCTCGCTCTTTATTTTATAAAGGCCAAGCTGGTGAGCAATAGGGATATATAGCATAATTGTTTCTGTAATTTTTTTAATTATGCTGCTTTTTGGGAATATTTCAAGGTTCCTCATTATCTCCAGTCTGTCGGCGAGCTTAATAAGGGTTACCCTTGGGTCTTTTGAATATGATACTATAAGCTTCCTGTATTGTTCTGCCTGAAGCTGTGTATCTTTAAGAGTAATGCTGCTAATGTTGTTAAGGCCTTGGGCTATAAGAATGCATTCTGCAGGGAATTGTCTGGAAATTTCTTCCAGCATCTCTTTGTCCTCTCTTGTAGCCTCATGCAAAAAGATTGCTGCAACAGCTTCTGGCATAAGTCCTATTTCACCAGATACTATCTCTGCCACTCCAATTGGGTGCTCTACAAACGGATGTCCATTACCTCTGCTTTTCCCTTCAAGTTTTTGTGCAGCAATATTGTAACTGCGTCTGATCAGTTCTGCCCCCTCGGATGGATATTTCTCAATAATCCTGTTTATCTTATTTGTTAGCATACTTACCCTTGTTTGTTAATAGTTCCTGCAGTGAGCGCATCTGGTCTCTAAATTTGGTAGCACGTACAAAATCTAGTTCCGATGCTGCTGCTTCCATTTGAGCTCTGGCATAATCAATGGATTTCTGCAGTTGTTTGTAATCCATTTTTTCCAGGATTGGGTCCTGTATAATGTTTATCTCCTCTTTTGCAGAATTATACTCTGTAATATTCTGCTCTCTACCTAAAATGTTCCGTTCAGTTTTTTGTATCTGTGTAGGAACAATATTGTTTATTCTGTTGTATTCCTGTTGTTTCTCTCTTCTGCGGTTGGTTTCATCTATTGTTTTCTGCATGCTTTTGGTAATGGTATCTGCATACATTATAACCAATCCGTTTATATTTCTGGCTGCACGACCTGCTGTTTGTGTAAGTGCAGTTTCACTTCTAAGGAATCCCTCTTTGTCTGCATCAAGTATTGCAACCAATGATACTTGTGGAAGATCAAGTCCTTCTCTTAGCAAGTTTACTCCAATGAGTACATCAAATCTTCCTGCCTGAAAATCTTCTATAATTTCTATTCTCTCCATTGTATCTACATCGGAATGGATATAACGGCATCTAACATCCATCTTCTGCAAATATTTTTCCAACTCCTCTGCCATTCTTTTTGTAAGGGTTGTTACCAGTACCCTTTCATCCTTTTCTACTCTAATCTGAATCTCTTCGAGCAAATCATCAATCTGGTCTTTGGATGGTCTTACCTCTATTGGAGGTTCAAGCAGACCTGTTGGTCTTACTACCTGTTCAACAATCAGACCATTTGATTTTTCCAGCTCATAATCTGCTGGGGTTGCACTTACATATACAGTTTGTTTAGAAAGGCTCTCAAACTCGTCAAATTTGAGTGGCCTGTTGTCTGCAGCGGCAGGGAGTCTGAATCCATACTCAATAAGGGTCTCTTTTCTTGATCTGTCGCCTCCATACATTGCCCTTATCTGAGGTATTGTTACGTGACTCTCATCTATAAATGTTATAAAGTCATCGGGAAAATAATCCAATAGACAGAAAGGTCTGGTACCGGCTGCACGGCCGTCAAAATACCTTGAGTAGTTCTCTATACCAGAGCAGTAACCAATCTCCTTAATCATTTCCAGGTCATACTCAACCCTTTGCTTCAACCTTTTTGCCTCTGCGTGTTTTTCTATGCTGTGCAGAAATTCACATTGTCTGGTAAGGTCTTCCTGAATGTTCCAGACTGCAGATTTTATTCTCTCTTTTGTGGTACTGAATATATTGGCAGGGAAAATTGAGAACTTGTCTGCAAATTCTATTGTTCCTCCACTTACTGGGTCGAACAACTCTATCTCCTCAATTTCGTCACCAAAGAATACAACGCGGCATGCCTTATCGCCATATGCAAGGTAAATGTCTGTGTTGTCTCCTTTTACCCTAAATGTTCCTCTCTTGAAATCAACATCATTTCTGGAATAAAGGCTGTCAACCAGTTTGTACAGGAATTGAGTTCTGCTAATTTTCATTCCAACCTCTATTGTTATTGTGTTGGAATGGAAGTCTGCCGGGTTACCAATACCGTAAAGGCAAGAGACACTTGATACAACTATTATGTCTTTTCTGCCACTAAGAAGTGCACTTGAGCAACTTAGCCTTAACTTCTCAATCTCATCATTTATGCTAAGGTCTTTTTCTATGTAGGTATCAGTTACCGGCATGTAAGCCTCTGGCTGATAGTAATCGTAGTAAGAGACAAAATACTCAACGGCGTTGTTTGGAAAGAAAGATTTGAATTCACCGTACAGCTGCGCCGCAAGGGTCTTGTTGTGGCTTAATACTAAAGCCGGCCTTTGCATTTGCTCTATAACGTTGGCCATTGTAAAGGTTTTTCCAGAGCCTGTAACACCAAGAAGGGTAACAGCATCTGTCCCCTCCTTTAATGCTTGAGTAATATCTCTAATGGCTGTAGGCTGGTCACCTGTTGGCCTGTATGGTGATTCAATCTTAAACTGCATTATTTTATCCCTTCTGCCTTTTTGCAATAATTAAGGTATTCTTTTAACCCTGCAGCAACATTCTCCATAAGTTTCTTATGCATAAGTGGGTCTGCAAGTTGCTCCTCGTCCCATAGGTTGGACACAAACAAAGTTTCTACCAATACGCATGGGAAATCAGTAATTGCACTTAATGAGAAATTGAAGTTTCCGGTAATACCATAATCCTTAACACCTTTTATTGCAAGAAGCTTGCCTTGAATTGCCTCTGCAAGCGGCCTGTAAACATTATATCTGTAATAGGTACTGCTGCCACCTGTTTCAATTGGATCGCCCCCTGCATTATTGTGGATGGAAAGTACAATATCTGCCCCTTTTTCAATAAAGATGTCTTGTCTTTCTCTCATTGTCATTGCAACATCACTCTCTCTTGAAAGGACAACTTTAGCCCCCTCTTTCTCTAAAAGATCTTTAAGGATGTATGTAAGTTTAAGGTTAACATCTTTCTCTTTTATTCCAGTGTTACTTACCGCACCCGAACTCTTAGGACCACCATGACCAGCATCAATACCAATTGTTAACCCCTTAAGTGTAAGGTTGGCAGGAGTGTGCTTTATGTCTATGTTAAGGTTTGAACCGTTATAGTCAAAAGTATAACCCCAAGAGGTTTTTGATTTAAGATAGATTGTAACTCTGGTTACATCTGTATCCAACCCCTCTACATCTACGTTGTCTATAGATTTTAGATTCTGGTAGTGGGTAATCCAGTTTGTGTTGCATTGCACTCCGTACAAATCCAATACAATTTTATGAGGATTTGCGTACTCTTTTACTATAAACGGCTTTTTCTTATCCATCCTAACTGTTACTCTGTCTGCATTTCCATTATTGGATACAGAGAAAGTAGTTGAAAGCACTACATTGTCTTGCATAAAATCTACAGAAGGAGTGGCTTTACCCTTAATCTCAACCATATCTTTAGGTATGTATGAACTCCTGTTCTGGCTTAGTTTTACTCTGTACAGTTTTGAGTTTTCTGCTTCTGCTGTAAGATCTATTCCCTGTGGCAGATAGTTTATTTTTGCACCTCCAAGTCTGTCTGCACCAGCACCGTAGTTTAGGTATGCATACTGTTTTGTTGTAACAATAAGATTGGTAGGGTAGAAGGTTGCCTCTTTTTTCTCCTGTTCAACTTTTTGTGGGTCAACAGGCATTTTATAGTCAGGGTCATATACCATATTGAATTTAAGCTCTTGGGTTGTATTACCCTCACTTACAACGTGAATGGTGTTGTCTCCCTCTTTTAATTGAAGTGGGGCTCCCCAGCTGCCGGTTTTATATACATGAACGGGAGTACCGTTTACAGTCACTTTATCTGTAGGGTTTGCAATACCAACAATAGTGGGATTACTTATGTTTACAATGTCTCTATTTCCTCTTGTAACTTTTAGTGTTACAGGCTCTTGAGCACTTGCTAAAGCAGTGGAAAAAAGCATTACGGCCACTGCTAAAAATGTATAAATTTTTCTCATTTTTATAATTTTTAGATGGCCGTAAATTTACTAAAATATTCTGTGATAATCTAATGTTTTAGATTATAGTGGAACGGTATTTAGGTGTTTTATTCTTTTTCATCAAAGAAGTTGATATTTGCCTCCTGAGCACAGAAACTGTCATTGGCAATCTTACCGTACAAACGGAAACGGGCAGCATCAACTGCAGCTCCCATCTCTGCAGTACCGGTACTTGTAGCCTCAAATTTCATTGTGTTGGTAATGGATATTGCTGATGCAGCAGCTGTGACATCCTGATTGGCACCAATGAATGCAAAGACCCAACCTTTGCCTTTATATTTGTTTATAAGGTGTTTTATGTCATTTGTTTTATACTCAACCGACGAGTTTTCATATCCATCGGTAACAATGGTTACCAAAACCTTATCGTTCTCTGAAACATATTTGGAAAGATTGCTTACAGAAAAACCTATAGCATCGTACAATGCTGTTGAGTTATAAGGATCGTAAGTTTCATCAGTAAGCTCTTTTACTTCTGTTACAGGTACACAATTGCATATTGTTTTAACTTCATTATTGAATGTTACAAGAGTTATATAATGTTCTTGTCCATCGTGTTTTTTTTGTGCACTCTTAATGGTTTGAATAGTTTCATTTACATTATTAACTGTCTCCTTCTTTATGCACATCATGGAGCCACTTTCATCAATGATAATTAGGTTAAAAATTCTCGTTTTCATTTCTTTGTTGTTTTTTTGTTGTTATATAACTTCATACTCTACTCCAAACCAGTCATTAAGGGTATCTTCAATTTTAGAATTGATCTCAGGAGTAATCTTTTCTTTAATTTTTTTATATACATATAAAATTGCAAGCCCATCATCAAGAATTCCAATCCATTTATAAATGTATCTTGGAATGAAGTCCATTGGCACAATAGTATATAGAATTGCACCGTAAATCATAATCCTATCTATTGTTGAGGTCTTATCATCAGCCATTACATAGTAGAACTGCAGCAAAGGTCTGGTAGTCATGCGTCCAGCTTTCAATGCCCAAGGCTGAATTTTTATGAACAAGGAATTGATTTTATTATGCCAATCATTGTCCTTTATGCGATTAAGCAAT
>JAFYMJ010000186.1 GCA_017556665.1 Bacteroidales bacterium | reverse complement strand
TCAAAATATGAATTGAGAATAGTCAAATTACCGAAATTGCTTACTGCACCACCATAAACCTTATCTTCCGCCTGATTATTGTGGCCACCAACATTATGTATGAATGAACAATTATCTACAACAACAGTAGAATTGTTTAGTGTAAAATATGAAGAAGATGCTTATAGGTTCTCTGTTGGTGAAACTCCGGTGATTCTTAATCTTGCATACTGGATAAAAACAGATATGGGAGAGCAGGAGAATATGGTAACAATAGAGCTTGAAAGTAAATAAATTTTAATCCTAAAATATAAAGTTATGAAAGTTAATTTAGCGGTAACTGCAAAAGCCTTCAATGGAGAAGATTTGAAGGATCAGTTTGGAGAAATTGTATGGTTGAATAAAAGTATGGCGCAAGCTGTTGCTGGGTTAGATCCAAAAGAAAAGCAAATTGAAAAGTATGAGCTGGCACATAAGCTTTATAATGCTCAAGGTGAGATTGAGATTACAGAGGCGGAGAAATCTCTAATTAAAGAGGCTTGTACTCATGTGCCGGTTATGCTATCAGCGCCAGTTCTAATTGCCCTTAATAACGCAAAATAAATAAAATGAGAGGTATTCTTATTGAGCAAAAATTCAAGTATGATGCCGTTGTGTTGCCAGAGAGCAACGTGGAAGTGACCGGCATTGTGTACACTAGAGAAGGTAAGGTTTACAGAACAGAGCAGGTAAACTGTAAAGCAACTATTGATGGCAAAGAGAAGCGCTGGAATTTTACATTAGTACAGCCTAGTGTTGTTGTTGGCCCTGGTGTTGCTGATGGTAGTGATGAAGCTTGGAAAACTCCAGAGTTTAAAACACCGGCATGGCCATCTGGGGTATCTGCTGACAAGACAGTGGAAGAGTTTAAGCAGTATATAGCTGCGGATATTGCCTAACTGTAGAGACGGGTAACCGTCTCTACTCCTAATTAAATAATGGAGTTAACAGAGTTAATAGTAGGTGTTATTGGTGGTGGTACGGCAGGAACTGTGCTCACTGCAATCATTGGTAAAATACGCAACAAAGGACAAAAGATGAGTGATAATGACACTCATCTTAAGCAACTCTCTGAAATTATGTCTGAAACCATTAAAAACGTGCAGGATATAAATAAAGAGACAATATCTGGCCTTAAAGCGGAGCTAATTCAACAGCAGGAGTTAACTAAATTATCTCACCAGCGCGAGGATCAGCTGATTGCTTTGATTCAAAGAGAGCGAGAATATCGTGAGATAATTGAAAAAAATGGTAAGCATAAGACAAAAATTATTCAAAAGGCTAGAAAATGTGATTTTTTAAAAGGAAAGTCACTAGAAGAATGTATAGTGCTTGATGCTTATGATCATTATACAGAGTGTAAGGCTGAATGCAAATTGGCAAAAGATGAAGAAAAATCTTGATTTGTTAGGCTATGATTGTCTGCGCGCTCATGATATAAGTGATGTGTACGGGGTAAGGACAAGCACTGTGCAAGTGTTTGTGCCTTATCTCAATACTTACTGTAACAGGTATGAGATAAATACTCCAATAAGGATTGCAGCTTTTTTAGCGCAAATTGGCCATGAAAGTGGGCGCTTTGCATATCTAGAAGAGGTAGCATCCGGTAGAGCTTATGAAGGCCGTAAGGATCTAGGAAATACGCAGCCG
>JAFYMJ010000185.1 GCA_017556665.1 Bacteroidales bacterium | reverse complement strand
TCGCTGCTGAAACAATGGTAGGTGGTGCTACTTTGACTAAGTTGCTCGGAACTTCTGCATGGTATGCTCCAGGTGCTGCAGGTGCTGTTCTTGTTAAATCTATCATTATGGATGAGAAGAAAGTATACCCTTGCTGCGTAGCTCTAGAGGGTGAGTATGGCCAAAACGACATTTGTATTGGTGTTCCAGCAGTAATTGGCAAAAACGGTTGTGAGAAAGTTGTTTGCTACAACCTAAATGATGAGGAGAAAGAGTTATTTGCTAAGAGTGCAGATGCAACAAGAAAGACAAATAACGTTCTTAAAGAGATGAACCTTATCTAAAAACTGGCCGATTGTAATATTTATCAACAAAATATTGCAAACGTAACCAGCTATATATCAAACAAGTAAGGTAATAAATTGTAATTTATGAACAAAAAATTATGATTATAAATAAATAATTTATTACCTTTACAACGTTTTATACATGAAATACGCTTAAAAAATGGAAATAAAAAAATCACCAAAAGCCAGCTTAGAGAACAAAAAAACATTGTTCAGAGAGATAGGATTAGTATTATCTCTTCTAATTGTATTGGGTGCCTTTGAATGGAGCACTACAGAACAATCTGAAATCGAAGGTTTCGAGGACACTCAAGTAGTAGTAGAGGAGGAGCAAGTTCCTATTACTCAAGAAGAGCAATTACCTCCACCTGAAGCTCCAAAAGAGCCAGTTATCTCAGATATCATTGACATCGTGGACGATGACGTTAAAGTTGAGGAGTTTGTAATTACTACAGAGGACGACAAAAACTTAGCTGTTGATATCGTTGAGTACGTTGACGGTGGTCAAGAGGCTGAGGAGGAAGTTGTTGAGGAGATTCCTTTTGCAATTGTAGAGCAAAAACCTACATTTAAAGGTGGTGACCAAAATACATTTACAAAATGGGTGTTCAGCCAAATTGAGTATCCAGAGATCGCTAAAGAGAACGGTGTTCAAGGTCGTGTAGTTCTTGAGTTCATCGTAGACACTGACGGTGCGGTTAAAAATGTAAAAGTTCTTAGAGGTGTTGACTCATCTTTGGATAAAGAGGCTGTTAGAGTTGTATCAAGCTCTCCAAAATGGACTCCTGGTAAACAAAGAGATAAAGCTGTAAAAGTAAAATTCGTGTTCCCAGTGATTTTCCAATTAAGATAATATTACAAAAGAACATATGTGAAAAAGAGTGGTTTTTGAGAACCACTCTTTTTTTATTTGTCGGGATATAAAATAATTCTATTCAAGGGGGGATAGGGGAATGAACTTTGTTTCCAGCTTCTTTAAAATGCCCAGATGGAAACATATTCGCCTTATTTTTTGTCTGAAATCTGGGTTATCATTTACCAATGGATCTGATTTCCATTTTGTTAATGCCCTGTATTTGAAAAACTCATCTTTATATGGATGACCACAATACTTGAACCATGGCTTTACTCTTGCTGAATAATGCAGAACTGTAGGATTGTGTATTGCATCACTCAATTGTTGAACATAGTTAGTATCAATAACAAGCTCATTATAAAGATAGCCATTCTGAAGGTTATACTTGATTGGAAGCAAGATCTTGGAATCTTTAAGGACATAATTTAATATATCCTGGTCATGACATCTGAGACGTTCCGGATGGGTTGTTGCAAAATTGACAAACTGCTCAATAAGGTTATTTTCTCTCCAATACTTTATGTTTGCAAGAAGTACCCCTGAATTAAAATAACCTTTATGGGAAGGATAACCTAAGACTTCATATCTGGTTATATCCCATTGGCCGGAATCTGGCACTGCTGCAATGGAAAGACCATCTAAATTAGTGTTGTATAACTCTTTTAATGAACCTCTTACAATAATATCTCCATCTAAGTACAACACTTTGTCTATATTATCTGGAAGCAAATTGGCTAAAAATAGTCTGTAGTAAGCAACAAGAGATAACAAATGGTTGTTCTGCCCCTGTCTACCCACAAAAAAACAGTTGTTTATGCTTTCCATATTATAATATGCAGCTTTGTGATTATATCTGCATATTATCTGGTTTAAAGATTCTTTATCTGCACTGGTTACAGATGAATCTGATACAATATGAAAAACTATTTCTGAATCATTATTGTTCTCGCAAACAGAACATATCATTACACCTGTAGGCATAATATAATTATGGTCTGTGCAACATAGAATATGCATTACTTTCTTTTTAATAAAGATATAACATAATTAAATTCTCTTTTACAAATTACAAGAGAAAGCAAAATATATACCACCAATCCCGTGCATACACCCACTATTAGCTGAGTTAGAGCATCTGCAATAAAACTGTTTATAACATAAACAACTGCAACCATAATGGATGACTGCAAAAGTATTGGGAAAAGATTTCTGAAATGATTGAGTGAAGTTACTTTTGGCAAAATTCTCTTGGCAAATTGAGTTATAACAAAAAGGTCAAAAAGAGAATATACTATTAATCCTACACACATTCCTTTTACTCCAAACGGGATGGAAGCACATAAAATTACAACTGCACCTATCTTCTTTATAATTTCTGATTTTAAAGAATAGTCACTTCTGTGTTTTGCATTCAGCAGGTTCCAGGTCATTCTCATAATTGGATCCCACATATATGCCATACACAATATTTGAATGTACTCAACAGCACCTATCCATTTGTTGGTTAGAACAACCTTTATAAAAGGCTCTGCCACTACAGCAAGTCCCAACATCATTGGAAAAACTGCATACGAGGTCAATCTTATGAACAGGTAGAATTTCTCTGTCAGACGTTCATTGTCATTCTGCAGTTCGCACTGCAAAGGGTACACAACCCTGTCAATAACAGATGTTATGTTTGTAGACGGGAACTGGGTTAGGGTAGTGGCCCTGTTGTATAATCCAAGCTCCTTTGCCGGAAAAATCTTTCCAATTACCAAAGAATATATGTTCATATATATTGTGTGCAACAAACCACCCATCAAAAGCTTTGAGCCAAACGAAAAAAGCTCTTTAAAGGATTTTTTTGAAAAGACCAGTATTGGTCTCCATTTGGATGTTATCCACAATAATAGAGTTGTTATAAGGCCATTTAGAAGAGTTTGCACAACTAAAGTCCAGACTCCATAACCACTATAAGCCATCCATACTGCAATACCTCCACTCACAGATACTGCACACACAGAAATGACCGACTGCTTTCTAAAGTTAAGGTCAATTATAAGCAATGCTCTTTGAACGGCCGCCAATGAATTTATAATAAGATTAAGTCCAGCCCAGGCAATTACTGCAGTCAATATTGGCTGATTGTAAAATGAAGCAATATATGGGGCGGCAGCTATAAAAATAAGGTACATTACAATTCCTACAGCAATATTAAAATAAAAGACTGTAGAAAGGTCCTCTTTTGTCCTGTTTTGCTTCTGGATTAGTGCATTGGAGAATCCTGAATCAATAAAACTTTGGGCAATTGCCATAAAAATGGCCAACATTGCAATCAGGGCATAATCTTCTGGAAGGAGTTGTCGGGCAATTATAAAAGACAAAACAAACTGGATACCCTGGTATGAGAATCTTTCAACTGCACTCCAGAGTACCCCTTTTGCTGCCCTTCCCTTTAAATTGTCTCCCATTAGGCAATTACCCTAATTTAAATTATCTGTTTTTAAGCATTTCAACCACTTTTTCTACAGGCAATGCCTTAACCTCTCTACCCTTATAGCCTTTTGTTGTTTTTGCCATAAATAACGAGTTCCAAAGAGCCTCTGCTGTAGCCTCTATAGTTGCACAGAAAATAGGGGACATCTGTCCATTGTCCAAAAGAGTTTGGGTATGAGTCTTTTTGCCATCCTCCAACAAGTTTTCTGGAGCAACAGAAAGAGCAATAACATAATCACCACTACCATTTGATGCAATACCACCAGTCTTTGCCAAACCCATCATAGCTCTTTTAGCAACACGCTCAAGATTTCTTGCATCAATAGGAGCATCTGTAATTACAACCATCATACAAGAACCGTCCAATGATGCAGCCTGAGGGATATGTTGTTTAAAATCAAACTCTCCAAGTTTCTGACCCACCTGAACACCATCAATCTCCAAAACTCCACCATAGTTTGTCTGAACTATAACTCCAATGGTATATCCACCTAAAGACTCTGGCAATACTCTTGAAGAGGTTCCAATTCCACCTTTAAAATCAAAACAGATAGTACCGGTTCCTGCACCAACACAACCTTGCTCTACAGGACCCCCTTTTGCAGAATTTATAGCCTCTACAACCATCTCTGGAGTAACATATCTTGCCTGAATGTTATTCAATCTGCCATCATTTGTCTCACCGACAACTGCATTTACAGATCTTACAGACTCATTTCCTTTTTGGGCAAGAGTATAAGAGATGATACCATCTATACCAGCTGCCACATTAAGTGTATTTGTCAATACAATTGGTGTCTCAATGTTTCCCAATTCCTGTACTTGGGTAACACCTGCAAGTTTACCAAAACCGTTACCTGCATAAATTGCTGCAGGAACTTTTTTTCTGAATATGTTTCCTTGATGAGGCACTATAGCTGTTACACCTGTTCTTATATCATCACCTACAATGCAGGTAACATGGCCGACAGTTACACCAGGAACATCTGTGATTGCATTGTTTGCACCTGTTGCAAAAATTCCTGTTTTAAAACCAAGCTCTCTAAGGGTTTTCTGAGCCAATAATTGTGTATTTGAACATGCAAATGCTATAGTGAATAAAGAAAATACTAAAAAAATTTTTCTCATAAGTGTAAAGTTTTAATGTTTGTACAAATATAGTTTATACTTTTGTGGTTTGTAAGATATTTTTGAAATAAAATTATGGAGAGGACTATTTTTGTAAGTGTTATTACGCCAGACAGCTCGGTTGAACAAGTTAACGAGTATTTGGACGAGCTGCAGTTTCTCGCAGAGACTGCCGGCGCAATAGGAGAGAAGAGATTTGTACAAAAGGTTGACAAGCCTAATTCAAAAACATATGTGGGCTCTGGAAAACTTGAAGAGATAAAAGCATACATTACAGAAAATGAGATTTCTCTTATAATTTTTGATGATGAGCTTTCTCCTTCACAGCTTAGGAATCTGGAGAGAGAGTTTGAGTGCAGAATTCTGGACAGAACCAATCTTATTCTGGATATTTTTGCCCAAAGAGCCAAAACAGCTTATGCAAAGACACAGGTTGAGCTGGCACAATACCAATATCTGTTGCCTAGACTTACCCGTATGTGGACCCACTTGGAGAGACAAAGGGGAGGTATTGGTATGAGAGGCCCCGGAGAGAGTCAGATTGAGACAGACCGACGAATTATCCTGGACAAGATTAGCAGACTAAAAGACCAGCTAAAGAAGATAGACAAACAAATGGCATCCCAAAGAAGCAATAGGGGCAATATGGTAAGGATCTCTTTGGTTGGGTATACCAACGTTGGAAAAAGTACACTTATGAACCTTTTGGCTAAAAGTGATGTGTTTGCAGAGAACAAGCTTTTTGCAACCCTTGATACAACAGTAAGAAAAGTTGTAATAGAGAATGTCCCTTTCTTGCTTAGTGATACAGTTGGTTTTATAAGAAAGTTGCCTCACCAGCTTGTTGAATCGTTCAAAAGTACACTTGACG
>JAFYMJ010000184.1 GCA_017556665.1 Bacteroidales bacterium | reverse complement strand
TGGTGTTGTTGTAGATGATAGTGCAACTCTTGTAACACTTGGCAATATTACATCTGGTTCTGCACTTCTTGCATTGATTGGTCTAATTCTAACTGGATTTATGTATGCCCGTAATGTTCCGGGAGCAATTCTTTTAGGTATTATCATAACAATGCTAATTGGTATCCCAATGGGTGTAACACAGTTTAAAGGTGTTGTTTCTATGCCAGACTCTATCAGTCCAATTTTCTGCAAGTTTGAGTTTGAGCATATATTCTCTTACGATATGCTGGTAGTTGTCTTTACCTTCTTCTTTATAGATATGTTTGATACTGTTGGAACTCTTGTTGGAGTTTGTACTAAGGCAAAAATGACAGATGAAAACGGAAATAATCCTAGGATAAAACAGGCCTTTATGGCAGACTCAATTGCTACTACAATTGGAGCTGTTCTTGGAACATCCACAACCACAACATATGTAGAAAGTGCGGCAGGTGTTGCCCAAGGAGGGCGTTCTGGAATGACTGCATTAGTTGTTTCAGGCTGTTTCCTTGTATCAATGTTCTTCTCCCCTCTTTTCCTTTCTATTCCATCTGCTGCTACAGCACCAGCTTTAATTATTGTTGGATTACTTATGATGGAACAGGTGAAAAACATTCCTTTTGTAGATTTCTCTGAATCTATACCAGCTTTCATATGTATGATTATGATGCCATTGACATATTCTATTTCTAACGGAATTCTCCTTGGGATGCTTGCTTATGTACTAATGAATGTAATATGTGGTAATTTTAAAAAGCTATCTATTACTATATATATTTTAGCTGCATTGTTTATTTTAAAGTTTATTTTTATCTGATTATATAAATTCATCAAATACTTATATATATCTTATATACTACGAGAGTGTCCCCAAAAGGACACCCTCGTTTTTATTGTTGTATTATTGATATTCTTATTTGCCTACAGATTGCTCATACTCCAACAGTTTTATTCTATACTCTGCAAATGAGTCTGTGTATTTGTCTCTTGTCTGTTGATACAGCAGTTGGGCCTCAAGCAAATCAGACATTTTGGTAATACCTGCTTTATAGTAGTCTATGTTAAGTCTAAGATTTTCTTTAGCTTGTTCTATGCTTTTTTGGGCAATTTCAAGTTGTTTGTGGGAATCATTTAAATCATTCCATGCTTTGTGCATCCTAATTTTAAGAAGTTCTGAATTGCTTTCAAGATTTTCAATTGCCTTCTGGTGCTCAATTTTCTTTCTTTTTATTGCATGGGATCCTCCCCACCAACCAGAAATTGGAATGCTGACTGTGGCGAACACCATCCCAAACTTATGGTCTTTCTCCAATAAATTATGATAATTATACCCTGCCCCAACTGCAAGTGATGGAAGAATTGATCCTAATGCCATTCTCTTTTCAAGTTTTGTAACCTGAACATACTTGTCCATCATTTTGTATTCTACAGTTTTGTATAGAGCATCTGAATGATTCTCTTTAAAAGCTATAGCTGGAATATCGTTAGAATATGATTCTATAACAAAAGATGTATCACTAAGTCCACAATATTGTGCAAGTGTGAGTTTTAGAGTGCTTATACCGTTAAGAACCATTGATTTGGAGCTCTCTGTCTCATTCTGTCTAATTTGCACCTGCAACAAATCATTGTTCATTGCCAGACCTGCCTGAATTGCCACTTCTACATCTTTTTTAATATCACTCAGGAGTTTTTCAACAGCATTGATTGTTTTTAATTTGTCGGTGAGTGATACAAGTTTCCAATAATATTCCTCTACACTCTTCTCAACTATATTTTTGGAATTCTCCATCTGCAGCTCACTTACCTGCTCACCCGCTTTGGCCATTTTATAACCATTTACTATCTGCCCACCTGCAAAAACTGGCTGAACAGCAGTAATTCCCGCTATTGTTCCTTTTTTCATTAGAGCCATCTCTATTGGAATTGGAATAATCTGATTTGGCTCAATGCTTAATTTAGCCATTCCATTGTCTGACCTGAACATTACTCCAAAGGCTTGTATGTTAGGAAAGAACTTTGTAAGAGTCTCCTTGCGCTGATGCTTTGCAGCCTCAATATCATATTGTGCACTTTTAATTTCAATATTATTGCGCAATGCAGAATCCCTAAGTTGCTGCAAGTTATAGGTTTGAGCAAAACTGCCAATGCTCAATAATATGAATGTGTATAGTAATAATCTTTTTTTCATCTCTCTTCTGATATTATTTAGTAGAAACTTTCCAATATACTACAGGAAGCATTGTTACAACAAGTATTAGTGAGCCTATGCCACCAGCAAAGATTGTTACACCAACCGGCATCCAGAACGATGATTGGGCAAGTATCATAGGAACCACTCCAACTGCTGTTGTTGCTGTTGTCAAGAAAATTGGAACCATACGTCTTTTACCAGCTTCATATGCAGCTTGTTTTACTGCATTGTTATAGCTTTCTTTGTCAACTGTCCAGTCTCCATTTTCTTTAATATATTTGTTTATAAGGTCAATGGCATGTTCAAATATGAGAATCTCATTTCTCATAATTATACCCATTAAGGTAATAAGGCCAAATATGGATGTCAGTCCAAGAGAGCGGTCCATAAGTCCCAGTCCAATAAGAGCACCAGGTATCATTAAACCTAAAGCCGACATACATACAATCGTAATTCCATATTTCTTAAAATTGAACAACAAGAAGAAGAAAACAATTATCATAGCTATTGTAATTCCCCAGAATATCTGAGGCAATGCTTCATTACCATACTCTATCTCCCCTCCTACCTCTAGTCTCACACCCTCAGGAATTTTTATATCTTCATACATAATTCGTGCAATTTCATTTTCCACTTCAGATGTATATACACCTTGTGCAAAATGTCCTGTTACAGTTATGCATCGCTCTCCAGCTCTTCTAACTATTCTGCTTTCACTCCATTCTGGTTTTACACTTGCTATTTGTCTTAATGGAACAGATGTATTTTTATCCATACTCCCCGACAAAATGGTTAACGGAGATGAAATGCCTAAATTTTGTATGTCAGAGAATTTTATATCCTTTTCTTCCTTTATAACTATAGGGACTTGATAATCACCTTCCCAGATTTGAC
>JAFYMJ010000183.1 GCA_017556665.1 Bacteroidales bacterium | reverse complement strand
CATGGTTACTGGTGCTGCTCAGATGGATGGTGCTATCCTAGTTTGTGCTGCTACTGACGGTCCTATGCCTCAGACTCGTGAGCACATTCTACTTGCTCGTCAGGTAAACGTTCCTAGAATCGTTGTATTCCTAAATAAAGTAGATATCGTTGATGATCCTGAGATGATCGACCTAGTAGAGATGGAGGTTAGAGAGCTTCTTTCATTCTACAACTTCGATGGCGATAACACTCCTATCATCCGTGGTTCTGCTCTAGGTGCACTTAACGGTGATCCTCAATGGGAGGCTAAAGTTATGGAGCTTATGGCAGCTGTAGATGAGTACGTTCCACTTCCTCCACGTGACAATGAGAAACCATTCTTGATGCCTGTTGAGGACGTATTCTCAATCACTGGTCGTGGTACTGTAGCTACTGGTAGAATTGAGACTGGTATCATCAAAGTTGGTGAGGAGATCCAAATTATCGGTCTTGGTGAGGAGCCTAAAAAATCAACAGTTACAGGTGTTGAGATGTTCCGTAAACTTCTAGATCAAGGTGAGGCTGGTGATAACGTAGGTCTACTTCTTCGTGGTATCGATAAAAAAGAGATCAAGAGAGGTCAAGTTATTGCAAAACCTGGTACAATCACTCCTCATAAGACTTTCACTGCAGAGATCTATGTTCTTAAGAAAGAAGAGGGTGGTCGTCACACTCCATTCCACAACAAATATCGTCCTCAATTCTTCATCCGTACTTTGGATGTAACTGGTGAGATTCTTCTTCCAGAGGGTGTTGAGATGGTAATGCCTGGTGATAACGTAACTATTAAAGTTGAGCTTATCTACCCAGTTGCTATCAACGAGGGTCTACGTTTCGCAATCCGTGAGGGTGGTAGAACAGTAGGTGCTGGTCAAGTAACTAAAATTGCTGAGTAATTTTATTTAGCAATTAAATATAAAAAGCTTTCACTAGCTTTTGGTTGGTGAAAGCTTATTTAGGGGCATAGTTCAAGGGTAGAATAGCGGTCTCCAAAACCGTTGATGGGCGTTCGAATCGCTCTGCCCCTGCAAACCAAATGTTACGGTTTGGTCTATTTAATTTAATCAAACAGCGGCAAGGCTTCCAATTGTTGTTGTTATAATTAAAATAAAATGAACAAAATAGCTTTGTATTTCAAAGAGTCGTACTTCGAGTTAACAAAAAAAGTTAGTTGGCCATCATGGGCACAGCTTCAAAGTTCTGCCATTCTTGTAATGGTAGCAAGTTTGATTTTTGCTTGTGTCATTTTTGCTATGGACATTGTGTTCAAAAATATTATGACTTTTATTTACAATTTGTTGTACTAAGAGATGAGTGAGATTGCCAAAAAGTGGTATGTTGTTCGCGCTGCCGGTGGTAAGGAGAAGAAAGCGAAGGAATACATCGAGAATGAGATCAAACGTTTAGATCTTACTGATTATGTTTCTCAAGTCCTAATTCCAACCGAAAAAGTTTATCAAGTTAAGAATGGTAAAAAAGTAAGCACAGAAAGAATTACTCTTCCTGGCTATATTCTTATTGAGGCTGCACTAACAGGCGAAATCCAACACATTATCCGTAATATAACCCATGTCTCAGGCTTCCTGACAGAGAGACAAAATGGTAAGGATAAAGAGCCAGTTCCTATGCGTCAAAGCGAGGTTGACCGTTTGCTTGGTAGAGCAGACGAGTTAGCAGATAGAGAAGATGAGATTCTTACTCCATTTGTAGTTGGCGAGGCAGTCAAAGTTGCCGATGGTCCTTTCAATGGTTTCAACGGAACTATTGAGGAGGTACTTGAGGATAAACGCAAACTTAAAGTTAGCGTAATGATCTTTGGAAGAAAGACCATTGTTGAGTTAAATTTTGTTCAAGTAGTAAAAGAATAAATTAGATTATTATGGCTAAAGAAATTGCCGCATTCATTAAATTGCAGATTAAAGGCGGTGCCGCTAATCCTTCTCCTCCTGTTGGACCAGCACTAGGTTCTAAAGGTGTGAACATTATGGATTTCTGCAAACAGTTTAATGCGCGTACACAAGACAAAGCTGGTAAAGTTTTGCCTGTTATTATTACTGTTTACAGTGATAAATCATTCACTTTTGTTGTTAAACAACCACCAGTTGCTGTACAACTTAAAGAGGCAGCCAAAATTCAATCAGGTTCTGCTGAGCCTAACAGAAAGAAAGTTGCTTCAGTTACTTGGGAGCAAGTTCGCGCTATTGCTCAGGATAAAATGCCTGATATGAATGCGTTCACTCTAAAATCAGCAATGAGCATGGTTGCTGGTACTGCAAGAAGTATGGGTATTAATGTAGAGGGTACTTTCCCTGCAGATGTAAACTAATAAATCACAACACGCAATGAGTAAGCTAACAAAAAATCAAAAAATAGCGGAGGCTAAAGTTGAGGCTGGCAGACACTATAAATTAGATGAGGCTTGTGCTTTAGTAAAAGATTGTGCTTTTACAAAGTTCGATTCATCAGTTGAGATTGCTGTTCGTCTAGGCGTTGACCCTCGTAAAGCTAATCAAATGGTTCGCGGCGTTGTGACACTTCCTAACGGAACAGGTAAACAAGTTCGCGTACTTGTACTTTGTACACCAGACAAAGAGGCAGAGGCTAAGGAGGCAGGTGCAGACTTTGTTGGTTTAGATGAATATATTGAGAAAATTAAAGCAGGATGGACTGATATTGATGTTATCATCTGTACTCCATCTGTAATGGCTAAAATTGGTGCTATTGGTAGAATCCTTGGTCCAAGAGGCTTGATGCCAAATCCTAAGACTGGTACAGTTACAATGGAGATTGGTAAAGCTGTAGCTGAGGTTAAAGCTGGTAAGATTGACTTTAAAGTTGATAAACAAGGTATTGTTCACGCAGCTATTGGTAAAGTATCATTCGATGCTGCCAAATTAGTTGAGAACGCTACTGAGTTCCTTAACACAGTTGTTAAATTAAAACCACAAGCACTTAAAGGTACTTACATTAAGAGTATCTACCTATCTTCTACAATGGGTCCTGGAATTTGTGTTGATGGTAAGTCATTTGGTGCTGCTGAATAATTAAAATAATCTGTTATGAGAAAAGAAGAAAAAGTACAAATTATTGAGAATATAGCAGCACAATTAGAGAGCACTCCAAACTTCTATATTACTGATATTGAGGGTTTGAATGCAGAGAAAACCTCTAAATTACGTCGTGCTTGCTTTGAGAAACAAATCAAACTTGTAGTTGTAAAGAACTCTTTATTCTATAAAGCTCTTGAGCAAAGACAAGTTGCAGATCTAGCACAATTCGAGAGCGTTCTTAAAGGATCTACAGCAATCATGTATTGCGAGACTCCTAATGCTCCAGCTAAACTAATCAAAGAGTTTGGTGCTGAGAACGGCAAACCAGTGCTTAAAGGTGCAATGGTTCAAGAGTGTTCTTACATTGGTGCTGAGAACCTTGAGACTCTAGTTAACATCAAGTCTCGTGAGGAACTAATTGGCGATATCGTCGCTCTACTACAATCTCCTATGAAGAATGTTATCTCTGCTCTTACATCGCAAGGTGGTGGCAAAATCGCAGGAATTGTAAAAACATTATCAGAAAAAGAATAATAATAATTAACACATTAAAAATATAAAACCATGGCAGATATTAAAAACCTAGCTGAGGAGCTAGTTAACCTTTCTGTAAAAGACGTACAAGAGCTTGCTAAAATTCTAAAAGAGGAGTATGGCATTGAGCCAGCTCCTGCTGCTGCTGTTGTTGCAGCTCCAGCTGCAGGTGCTGCTGCTGCTGCTGCTGAGCAAACTGAGTTTGACGTAATCCTTAAATCTGCAGGCGCTGCTAAATTAGGCGTTGTTAAAGTTGTTAAAGAGATTACTGGTTTAGGTCTTAAAGAGGCTAAAGATTTAGTTGACGGTGCTCCTAAAGCAATTAAAGAGAAAGTTTCTAAAGCCGAGGCTGAGCAAGTTAAAGCTCAACTAGAGGAGGCTGGTGCAGAGGTTGAGGTTAAATAATTTCAACCCCCGTTAAACGGGAAAAAAGTCAGGTTTAGGGCAATAAGATTGTCCTAAACCTTTTTGTCGTTAAATTCACTTTATTCACCACCAACCAATTTAAAATGTCGCAACTAATAAATAATCAGCGGATTACATTCGCGACTTCTAAATCCCTTCTAGACTATCCAGATTTCTTGGAAGTACAACTTAAGTCTTTCAAGGATTTCTTCCAATTGGATACTACAGCAGAGAATCGTAGAAATGAGGGATTGTTCAAGGTCTTTCAAGAGATCTTTCCTATTACCGATACTCGCAACAACTTTGTGTTGGAGTTCATCGATTATTTCATTGATCCATCAAGATATTCAATGGATGAGTGTTTGGAGAGAGGTTTGACATATAGCGTTCCATTAAAAGCTAAGTTAAAACTTTATTGTACAGATCCTGAGCACGAAGATTTTGATACAGTAATTCAAGATGTATATCTTGGGACAATACCTTACATGACCCCAAGAGGAACTTTTATTATCAATGGTTCTGAGAGAATTGTGGTTTCACAACTTCATCGTTCACCTGGTGTATTCTTTGGTCAAAGTTTACATGCAAATGGTACCAAGTTGTATTCTGCCAGAATTATTCCTTTTAAAGGTTCGTGGATTGAGTTTGCAACAGACATTAACAATGTCATGTATGCATACATCGACCGTAAGAAAAAATTACCGGTTACTACATTGCTAAGAGCTATTGGCTTTGAGAGTGACAAGGATATTCTTGACATATTTGGATTGGCAACTGAGGTTAAGGTTAATAAGACCAACCTTAAGAAATGCGTTGGTAGCAAGCTAGCTGCCAGAGTGCTTAAAACTTGGAACGAGGACTTTGTTGATGAGGATACTGGAGAGGTTGTATATATTGAGAGAAATGAGGTAATCATCGATAGAGAGACTATCTTGGAGGAGGAGCATATTGAGGAGATTTTGGAGTCTGGTATAAGCACAATCCTAATTCATAATGAAGATGCTAATGCGAGTGACTTTGCAATTATCTACAATACTTTGCAAAAAGATCAATGTAACTCGGAGAAAGAGGCTATCTTCTATACATATAGACAATTAAGAAACTCTGAACCACCTGATGAGGCAACTGCAAGAGACGTTATTGACAAACTCTTCTTCTCAGACAAGAGATATGATTTGGGAGAGGTTGGTAGATATCGTCTTAACAAGAAATTGAGTCTTGCAACTCCATCAGATACAAGAGTGCTTACTAAATCTGATATTATTGAGATTATCAGATATTTGATTCAACTGATAAATGCAAAGGCTACAGTTGATGATATCGATCACTTGAGCAACAGAAGAATCAGAACTGTAGGCGAGCAATTAGCTAACCAGTTCAGTGTTGGTCTTGCACGTATGGCAAGAACCATCAGAGAGAGAATGAACGTAAGAGACAATGAGGTATTTACTCCAATTGATTTGATTAATGCCAAAACTTTGTCATCTGTAATCAATTCATTCTTTGGTACAAGCCAGTTGTCTCAATTTATGGATCAAACTAACCCTCTAGCAGAGATGACTCACAAGAGAAGACTTTCTGCATTGGGACCTGGTGGTCTTTCAAGAGATAGAGCAGGTTTTGAGGTACGTGACGTTCACTATACTCACTATGGCCGCCTATGTCCAATTGAGACTCCAGAGGGACCAAACATTGGTCTAATCTCTTCTTTGTGTGTTTATGCAAGAATCAATGAGCTTGGTTTCATTGAAACTCCATACCGTAAAGTAGAGAATGGTGTAGTTGACTTGTCAAACAATGGCTGTGTGTACATGAGTGCAGAGGAGGAAGAGGACAAGATGGTAGCACAAGCAAATGCACGCATTGATGATGCCGGTAACTTCACCGATGAAAGAATCAAATGTAGATTTGAGGCAGATTATCCTGTAGTAGGAAAAGAGGAGGTTCACTTGATGGACGTTGCTCCTAACCAGATTGCTTCTATTGCAGCTTCACTTATTCCTTTCTTGGAGCATGATGATGCCAACCGTGCTTTGATGGGATCCAACATGATGAGACAGGCTGTGCCTGTTGTTAAACCTGAAGCTCCAATTGTAGGTACTGGTCTTGAGGGCCCTGTTGCAAGAGATTCAAGAACTCAAATCACAGCAAGTGAAAATGGAGAGGTTGTATATGTAGATGGTAACGAGATTCATATTAAATATGACAGAACCGATGATGAGAAATTTGTAAGATTCGATTCTGATATTACTGTTTACAAATTACCTATATATAGAAAAACTAACCAAAGTACTTCAATTTATTTGAAACCTATTGTTAAGAAAGGTGACAAGGTTGTTAAAGGTCAAATTCTTACAGAGGGTTATTCAACTCAAAATGGAGAGTTGGCTTTGGGTAGAAACCTTAAAGTTGCGTACATGCCTTGGAAAGGTTACAACTTTGAGGATGCGATTGTGTTGTCGGAGAGAATTCTTAGAGAGGATATCTTTACTTCTATTCATGTGGATGAGTACATTATGGAGGTTAGAGAGACCAAACGTGGAATGGAGGAGTTGACTTCTGATATTCCTAACGTAAGCGAGGAGGCTACTAAGGATCTTGATGAGAACGGTATCATTAGAATTGGTGCTTCTGTTGAGCCAGGTGATATCCTTATTGGTAAGATCACACCTAAAGGTGAGAGTGATCCTTCACCAGAGGAGAAATTGCTAAGAGCTATCTTTGGAGATAAAGCAGGTGATGTAAAAGATGCTTCACTTAAAGCTTCTCCTTCATTGTCAGGTACTATTATTGACAAGAAGCTATATGCAAGAGTTGGTAAAGACGGCAGCAGCAAAAAAGCCAAATCCAATACTAAGGTTCAAATCCAACAAGCAGAGGATGAGTTTACACGCAAGGCTACTATCTTAAGAGATAAATTCCTTGATAAACTTGTTGTCCTTGTAGAGGGTAAAGAGTCTAATGGAATTGGTGACTTATACGGAGTAGAGGTTCTACCTAAAGGTGGTCAATTTAGCAGAGAGGTGCTTGATACATTTGATTATGAGAATATCAATCCAACTAACTGGACTGGCGATTCTTATAAAGATGAGATGATTAAGCAACTTATCAATAACTACCTTATTGCTCACAAAGAGTACGATGCTGAGCTTAAGAGAAAGAAATATAACCTTACAATTGGTGATGAGCTTCCAACAGGTATCATGCAACTTGCAAAAGTTTATGTTGCCAAGAAGAGAAAGATTAGAGTGGGTGATAAGATGGCAGGTAGACACGGTAACAAAGGTATTGTTGCCAAAGTTGTAAGAGATGAGGATATGCCTTTCTTGGATGATGGTTCAATTGTAGATATAGTTCTTAACCCTCTTGGTGTGCCTTCTCGTATGAACCTTGGACAAATTTACGAGGCCGTTTTAGGATGGGCAGGTAATGAGCTTGGTGTTAAGTTCGCAACTCCTATCTTTGATGGTGCAAGTTTGGATGATATTTGTAAATATACAGATAAAGCCGGACTTCCAAGATATGGTAAAACTTATCTAAGTGATGGTGGTACTGGTGAGAAATTTGACCAGCCTGCAACAGTTGGTGTAACCTATATGATCAAACTTGGTCACATGGTAGACGATAAGATGCATGCTCGTTCAATTGGACCTTACTCACTAATTACTCAGCAACCTCTTGGTGGTAAAGCTCAATTTGGTGGACAAAGATTTGGAGAGATGGAGGTTTGGGCTCTTGAGGCGTTTGGTGCATCTAATATCCTTCAGGAGATTCTTACAATCAAGTCTGATGATGTTGTAGGAAGATCTAGAGCATATGAGGCTATTGTTAAGGGTGATCCAATGCCTACACCTGGTATTCCTGAGTCATTGAATGTACTTCTACACGAGCTTCGTGGACTTGGACTAAGCGTAAATTTGGACTAATTGGTTTTTGATAATTTGAAATAAACAAAAATATGTCTTTTAAGAAAGAGATTAAGGTTAAGAGCAATTTTAACCGAATTACTATAGGGCTAGCTTCACCAGAGGAGATTCTTGCAAGATCCTCTGGAGAGGTTTTAAAGCCAGAAACTGTAAACTATCGTACATACAAGCCAGAGAGAGACGGTTTGTTTTGCGAGAGAATATTTGGTCCATCAAAAGACTATGAATGCCACTGTGGTAAATACAAAAGAATCCGCTACCGTGGTATTATCTGCGACCGTTGTGGTGTAGAGGTTACAGAGAAGAAGGTACGTAGAGAGAGAATGGGACACATTACTCTTACAGTTCCTGTTGCACATATTTGGTATTTCCGTTCAACACCTAATAAAATTGGTTATTTGTTAGGTATTCCATCTAAAAAACTTGACGCTATTATCTATTATGAAAGATATGTAGTTGTTCAACCTGGTATTGCGGCTGAGCGTGGTATTAAGGAGATGGACCTTCTAACAGAGGAGGAATATTTGGACATTATTGATTCTCTTCCAAGAGAGAACCAGATGTTGGAGGATAATGATCCCGACAAATTTGTTGCAGGAATGGGTGCAGAGGTTATCTACCAACTTCTTTGCAAATTGGATTTGGATGAGTTGTCATACAATCTAAGAAGCAAAATTGAGAAAGAGACCTCTCAACAAAGAAAAGCAGATGCACTTAAGAGATTAAGTGTTATTGAGGCATTCAGAGATTCAAAAGATGTTAACAGACCTGAGTGGATGATTTTGAAGGTTATACCTGTAACTCCACCAGATTTACGTCCTCTAGTTCCACTTGATGGAGGTAGATTTGCAACATCTGACTTGAATGATTTATATAGAAGAGTTATCATTAGAAACAACCGTCTAAAGAGACTTATAGAGATTAAGGCACCAGAGGTTATTTTAAGAAATGAGAAACGTATGCTTCAAGAGGCAGTAGATTCTCTATTCGATAACTCAAGAAAATCTAATGCAGTTAAGACTGAGGCTAACAGAACTTTAAAATCTCTATCTGACAGTTTAAAGGGTAAACAAGGTAGATTCCGTCAAAACTTGTTAGGTAAACGTGTAGACTATTCTGCCCGTTCTGTAATTGTTGTTGGTCCAGAGCTTAAGATGCATGAGTGCGGTCTTCCTAAGTATATGGCTGCAGAGCTTTACAAACCATTTATTATCAGAAAACTGATTGAGCGTGGTATTGTTAAGACTGTTAAGTCTGCAAAAAAGATTGTTGACAGAAAAGATCCAGTTATATGGGATATTTTGGAGAATGTAATGAAAGGTCATCCGGTATTGTTGAACCGTGCACCTACCCTTCACAGATTGGGTATTCAAGCATTCCAACCAAAACTTATTGAGGGTAAAGCTATCCAATTGCATCCACTTGCTTGTACAGCGTTCAACGCTGACTTTGATGGTGACCAAATGGCTGTTCACTTGCCATTAGGCAATGCTGCTATCCTTGAGGCTCAATTGTTGATGCTTGGTTCTCACAATATCCTTAACCCAGCTAACGGTGCTCCTATTACTGTCCCTTCTCAGGACATGGTTCTAGGTTTGTACTATATTACAAAACCAAGACCAGGTGTTAAAGGAACAGGAATGAACTTCTATGGACCAGAGGAGATTATTATTGCTCACAATGAGGGTAGACTTGACCTTCATGCTGTTGTAAATGTAAGATTGCCAAAAGATATGACTGATCCTTCTAAAGGATATCATATGGTTGAGACTACAGCAGGTAGAGTATTTGTAAACCAATTGGTTCCACCAGAGGTAGGATATATCAATGAGATTTTGACCAAAAAATCTCTAAGAGATATTATTGGTAATGTATTAAAGGTTTCAGGTGTTGCCAGAACTGCACAATTCCTTGATGATATCAAACATTTAGGTTATACAATGGCGTTCAAAGGTGGCTTGTCTTTCAACTTGGGTGATGTAATTATCCCAGAGCAAAAAGCTACTTTGGTTAATGAGGGTTATGCTAAGGTTGAGGAGATCCAAAACAACTTTAACCTAGGTCTTATTACCAACAACGAGCGTTATAACCAGGTTATTGATATTTGGACAAAAACAAATACAAACCTGACCAACATAGTGGAGAAACAAATTTCATCAGATAACGATGGTTTCAACCCAGTTTATATGATGCTTCACTCAGGTGCCCGTGGTTCTAAAGAGCAGATCCGTCAGTTGTGCGGTATGCGTGGTTTGATGGCAAAACCTCAAAAATCTGGTTCAACAGGTGCAGAGATTATTGAGAACCCTATTCTTTCTAACTTTAAAGAGGGATTGTCAGTTCTTGAGTACTTTATCTCTACCCACGGTGCCCGTAAAGGTTTGGCCGATACAGCGCTAAAAACTGCCGATGCAGGATATTTGACCAGAAGATTGGTTGACGTATCTCATGATGTTATCATTAACGAAGAGGATTGCGGTACATTAAGAGGTCTTATTGCAACTGCAATTAAGAATAAAGATAACGTTGTAGAGACATTATATGACAGAATCCTAGGTAGAACAACTGTTCACGATGTTTACAATCCATTAACAGGAGAGAAGATCATTGGAGCAGGAGAGGAGATTACTGAGGATATTGCAGCTTTAATTGAGTCTTTACCTATTGAGGCTGTAGAGATTAGATCTGTACTGACTTGTGAGAGCAAGAAAGGTGTATGTGCAAAATGTTACGGTCGTAACCTTGCAAGAGGTAAAATGGTTGAGAAAGGAGAGGTTGTTGGTGTTATTGCAGCACAATCTATCGGTGAGCCAGGTACCCAGCTTACACTTAGAACATTCCACGTGGGTGGTACTGCATCTAGTAGCGTAACTGAGAGTGAGATTATCTCTAAATATGAGGGTAAAGTTGAGTTTGAGGAGTTAAGAACAATTCTTAAGGAGAGCGATAACGGTACAACTCAAGAGGTTGTAATTGGCCGTACAGCTGAGGTGAGAATTGTTGATGCCAATACCGGTATTACACTTTCTCAATACAATGTCCCTTATGGTGCAATTCTTTATAAGAAAGATGGTGACACTGTAACAAAAGGTGATAAGATTTGTGAGTGGGATCCATATAACGCTGTAACAATTACTGAGATTGCCGGTAAGGTAGCATACGAGGGATTGGTAGATGGTGTTACCTATAGAGAGGAGGCCGAGGATGACTTTGCTATGCATAGAGATAAAGTGGTAATTGAGTCTAGAGATAAATCTAAGAACCCTATTATCAGAATCTTGGATGCAGAGGGTAATGAGCTTAAACAATACAACTTGCCTGTTGGTGCTCACATTATGGTTGACAATAACCAACAAATTAAGGTGGGTGATATTCTAATTAAGATTCCTCGTGCAATTGGTAAGTCTGGTGATATCACTGGAGGTCTTCCAAGAGTAACTGAGCTGTTTGAGGCTCGTAACCCTTCTAACCCTGCTATTGTATCTGAGATTAATGGTGAGGTTCTAATGGGTAAGATTAAGAGAGGTAACAGAGAGATTATCATTAAATCTAAGACAGGTGAGGAGAAACGTTATCTTGTTCCACTATCAAAACAAATCTTGGTTCAGGAGAACGATTATGTAAGAGCTGGTATGCCACTTTCTGATGGTGCAATTGCTCCAATAGATATTCTTTCTATTTTAGGTCCAACTAAAGTACAAGAGTATATTGTAAATGAGGTGCAAGAGGTTTACCGTTTACAAGGTGTGAAGATTAACGACAAACACTTTGAGATTATTGTAAGACAAATGATGCGCAAAGTGGAGATTGTTGATCCAGGTGATACAAGATTCTTACCTGAGCAATTGGTAGACAAGTTTGAGTTTATGCAAGAGAATGATGAAATCTGGGATAAGAAAGTAGTCTTGGATGCAGGTGACTCTCAAAACTTGAAACCAGGCCAAATTGTTACAGTTAGAACTTTAAGAGATGAGAACTCTAAGCTTAAACGCCAAGATCTTAAACTTGTAGAGGCTAGAGATGCTATCCCTGCTACTTCAAACCAAGTTCTTCAAGGAATTACCCGTGCTGCGTTAAAGACAAGTAGCTTTATGTCAGCAGCATCATTCCAAGAGACTACAAAAGTATTGAGCGAGGCTGCTATCCACGGTAAGGTTGATACTTTAGAGGGTCTTAAAGAGAATGTTATCTGCGGTCACCCAATTCCTGCAGGTACTGGTCAAAGAGAGTATGAGAAGCTTGTTGTTGCTTCTATGGACGATTACCAAAGAATGGCAAAAGCTAAACTTTCTAAAGATACAGAGTAAAACAACTCTATATATTCAAGCAAAAGCTGAGTCAATATGGCTCAGCTTTTTGTTTTAAATGGCCATAATTTTAAATGGCAATAAGATAAGGGAGAATGCAAAAAAAAGGGTTGCAGCTGCAACCCTTTTTTTATATAATCTTGTTTAGTCCTCGCCTCTTACAATTGTTTGTTTTCTGTCTGGTCCTAAAGAGATAATCTTTACTGGAACTCCCAACTCTTTCTCAATGAATCTTACGTAATCCATAAACTCGTAAGGAAGTTCAATCTCTTTGGTAACTTGAGTAAGGTCTTTGCACCATCCTTTGAATTCTTTATAGATTGGCTCTACTTGTGCATATGTATCAAATGGAACATGATCTGTCTCTACGCCATTAACTTTATATCCTATAGCAACTTTAATGGTTTCAAAAGTATCAAGAACATCTGCTTTCATCATAATAAGCTCAGTAACGCCGTTAAGCATAATGGCATATTTTAATGCAGGAAGATCCAACCAGCCTGTTCTGCGTGGGCGGCCTGTTGTTGCACCAAACTCAAATCCTTTCTGTCTTAGCAACTCACCTGTTTCGCAGTGAAGCTCAGTAGGGAATGGACCGCTACCAACTCTGGTACAGTATGCTTTGAATATACCATATACTTTACCAATTTTACCAGGAGCTACACCTAGACCAATACATGCACCTGCACATGTTGTAGAAGATGATGTAACAAATGGGTATGAACCAAAGTCTATATCCAACAATGAACCTTGAGCACCCTCTGCAAGGATTCTCTTGTTGTCATTCAAGAATTTGTTTACCTCATACTCGCCATCTACAATCTTGAATGTTTTCAAGTACTCAACAGCCTCCATCCAAGCTTGCTCATTCTCTTCTGCGTTGTAGCTGAAATCGTATTGTTTAAGGTAATCTTTGTGTTTATTCTTAAGTGTAGCAAATCTGTCTGCAAAGTCGTCAGCAAGGATATCGCCAATTCTTAGACCATTTCTACCGGTTTTATCCATATATGTTGGTCCAATACCTTTTAATGTAGAACCAATTTTGCCTTTACCTTTTGATGCCTCTTGTGCTGCATCAATAATTCTATGGGTTGGAAGTATCAGGTGAGCCTTCTTTGAAATTAGGATTCTCTCTCTTACAGGTACACCAGTAGCCTCAATCTCTTGGCACTCTTCTCTAAAGATGATTGGATCCAACACTACTCCATTTCCAATAATGTTAATGGCATTTTTTCTGAAAACACCAGATGGAACTGTGTGAAGAACAAATTTTTTACCCTCAAAGTGAAGTGAGTGACCTGCGTTAGGACCACCTTGGAATCTGCCAATTACTGGGTATGAGTTAGCTAATACATCTACAATTTTACCTTTTCCCTCATCACCCCATTGAAGGCCAAGAACTACATCTACTTTCATATATTATATATTATTACGTTATTTCAATTAAAATGGAAGATCGTTGTCGGTAGGCTCACTTTCCAAAGAAAATCCAGCAGATTGAGCCTCAACAGGTGAAGCCGCTGTTTGTGAACCTTTTTTGTCCAATAATCTTATATTGTCTGCCAAAATCTCTGTTGTATATCTTTTATTGCCTGTCTGGTCTGTCCAGTTTCTTGTTCTTATCTTTCCCTCAACAAAGATTTGGGACCCTTTTCTAATGTATTTCTCACTCAGTTCAGCAAGATTTCTCCAGCAAACAATATTATGCCATTCAGTAATATCTTGAGTGGCTCCATTCTTGTCTTTAAATCTTTCGCTTGTTGCCAATGTGAAATTTGCAACAGCAGAGCCTCCCTCCAGGTGTCTTACCTCTGGATCTCTTCCTACATTTCCAATTAACAATACTTTATTGAATGACATTTGTATAGATTTTTAGCAACCAAAATTACAATTTTATTTGCATATTTTTGCAAAAAAAATCTAAAAATTTACAAACCCATTATTTCTTTCATGGCTTTTGTGTCTGGCTCTTTTCCTGTGAAAAGTTTGAATGCTGGAATTGCCTGATTATAAAGCCAATACTTGCCACTGATATATTCTATCCCTTTTTGATTGCAAAATTGGGGATTAGCGTAGTTTGCCTCAAAGAAGAGCTTCCCTTCCAGGGGCTCATCCTTAAGTGCGTCAATTCTAAAAGAAAGGGAATAAACAATAAGATCAGTATCCTTAAGATAAAATGGAATCTGATCCAGCGATATATATTTTGCCCCAATTTTTTTTGCATATGGTTCTGCTTTTTCAGCGCTTCTGTTTGCCAGGATTGTCTCCATCCCCAAATCTACACAAGCGAGGGCTGCTGCTTTTCCTGCACCTCCGGCCCCAATCACCATTGCTTTAATGGATTCAATCTCCTTCCCCGACAAATACTCTTTCAGGGTCTCTTTTACCCCAAAGTAGTCTGAGTTATATGATTTAATCTCTCCTCCCTCCTTTATGGCAATATTGGCACATCCCATAAGTGCTGTAACTCTGTCGGGAAGGGTAACATATTTCATTATCTCCTCTTTGAATGGGGAGGTAATATTTATTCCAGTGTACCCATTGGCGTGGAAAAGTTCCATAGCTTTATTGCAAGTGGGGGCTTCAATAAGGTCATATGTGAATTCACCTGCCGGATAAGCAGCCTTGAATAGGGCAGGACTTTTAGAATGGGAAATAGGGTTTCCTATAAGACCAAATTTGTGCATATTGGATTTTTTATTTGTTACATCTTTGTCTTACAGCCTCATAACATAAGACTGCTGCCGATACAGAAACATTTAAAGAGTCAAGCTCCCCAAGCATAGGAATTTTAATTTTTCCATTGGAAGCTGTGCGCCAGAAATCTGTCAGTCCGGTAGATTCTGTCCCCATAACAATGGCAGTAGGTGATACCATGTCTGTCTGGTAATACCATTTTGAATCCTGAAGCTGGGCTGTATATATGTTTATATTGTGCTTTTGCAGCCATTCAAGTGCCTGTTCATTGGAGCAGGCTACAACTTGATTGGTAAAAATTCCTCCCAAACTTGATCTGATAAGATTTGGATTGTACAAATCTGTAAGTGGATCGCATACCAGTACAGCATCTACGCCACAGGCATCGCAGGTGCGTAGCAAGGCCCCCAGATTTCCTGGTTTCTCTACACTTTCAACAACCAGGATGAGTGGCTGGTCCCATTTCTTGCCTAACTTAATGTTGTCCAATGATAATTTTTTCTCCTTTACCACTGCAATAATCCCCTCTGTATTCTCTCTGTAGGCTATTTTGGAGTAGGCATTGGTAGATGTGGAGAATACTTTTACATCTTTGGGCAGGCAAAGGTTGTCTATATCTGTTGTAGAAATTATTTGATTGTTAAAGAATATGCTTGCAATTTCATAATTATTGCTTATGCAAGCGTTTACTTCCCTTAACCCCTCTACAACAAATAAAGAGGATTTGCGGCGTTCCTTAGATTTCTCAAGTAACGCCGCAACCTCTTTTATTTTAGGATTTACATTAGATGTAATCTCTTGTATATTCATTTATTTATAGCTCTCTGGTCTCATTTGAGGAAAGAACAATACATCCTGAATGGTTGTTTTACCTGTCATGAACATAGTAAGACGGTCAATGCCAATACCCATTCCTGATGTTGGAGGCATACCATATTCCAATGCTCTTACAAAGTCCATATCTATGTACATTGCCTCGTCATCACCTTTATCTTTCAATTTAAGCTGATCCTCAAATCTCTCCAATTGGTCAATAGGGTCATTCAGCTCGCTGTATGCATTTGCCAACTCTTTACCACATACAAACAACTCAAATCTCTCTGTAAGGTTAGGGTTGCTTCTGTGACGTTTTGTTAGAGGTGACATTGATACAGGGTAGTCTGTAATGAATGTTGGCTGAATTAGATGTTTCTCACAATACTCACCAAAAATGGCATCTATAAGTTTGCCTTCACCCATCTTCTCATCTATCTGGATGTGAAGTTTTTTACAGGTCTCTCTTAGCTCAGCCTCGCTCATACCTGTAATGTCAACACCAGCATACTCTTTAATTGCATCAAGCATTGGCAATCTTCTGTACTCGGCTCCAAAGTCAACCTCGTGCTCACCAATTTTAACAACTGTAGTGCCATTGACGGCAGATGAAACCTCTTTCAGCATTTGCTCTACAAAGTCCATCATCCAGTTATAGTCATTGTATGCAACGTAAATCTCCATACAGGTGAATTCAGGGTTATGAGTTCTGTCCATACCCTCGTTACGGAAGTTTTTAGAGAATTCATAAACTCCGTTGTAACCACCAACAATAAGACGTTTCAAATACAGCTCATTTGCAATACGCAAGTAAAGAGGCATATCAAGAGTATTGTGGTGTGTAATGAATGGTCTTGCTGTTGCACCTCCAGGAATTGGCTGCAATACAGGAGTCTCCACCTCAAGGCAACCTCTCTGGTCAAAGAAACGGCGCATTGTTGAGATAATTTTAGACCTTTTTATGAATGTTTCCCTAACATCCGGATTAACAATAAGGTCTACATATCTTTGTCTGTATCTTAGCTCAGGATCAGAGAAAGCATCAAACACCTCTCCATCTTTCTCTTTTACAATTGGAAGAACTTTCAAAGATTTGCACAATACGGTAAGCTCTTTTGCATGGATTGACTTTTGTCCGGTTTGAGTAACAAAAGCAAAACCTTTAACACCAATGATATCACCAATATCCAATAGTTTTTTGAATACAGTGTTGTATAGTGTTTTGTCCTCACCAGGGCAAATCTCATCTCTTTTTACATATATTTGAACTCTACCTTTTTCATCCATTAGCTCAATGAATGCAGCAGCACCCATAATTCTGCGGCTCATTATACGTCCTGCAATGGCAATGTCCTGGTAGTTTCCCTCTTCTGGATTAAATCTCTTTGCTATATCTTCTGTTGTTACATTAACAGGATACATGGCTGCTGGGTAAGGTTCAATTCCCAAATTTCTCATTTGAACAAGTGCATTACGTCTGTTAATCTCTTGTTCGTTCAAGTTTAATTCCATATATGTTATTTTTATTTTCTATTGTCATTAATGCGTAAAAGACAAAAATAATAATTTTTATTTTCAGTACATACTTATATGAGAGAAAAAATCAATTTGGTAACATTATAGTTGATTATATAGATAAAAATGCTAACTTTGTATGTTATGAATGTGAATATGGAAAGAAAATGGATTGTTAAGGAGGAGGGTAATCCTGCCGAGGTACGTAAGCTTGCACAAGAGCTTAACGTAGACCATGTCCTTGCCAATCTGTTGGTCAAGAGAGGAATAAAAACATTTGATCAGGCAAAAAACTTTTTTAGACCAGATCTTTCCAAATTACATGATCCTTTCCTTATGAAGGATATGGACAAGGCTGTAGAGCGTTTGAACAAAGCTATTGTAAATGGTGAGCATATTCTTATCTATGGAGATTATGATGTGGACGGAACTACGGCTGTCTCTTTGGTATACACTTTCCTAAGAACCCTTACAGATAAGTTGGAGTATTATATTCCCGACAGATATGACGAAGGGTATGGCATTTCTTACAAAGGAATTGATTGGGCCATAGAGAACAAATACACTTTGGTAATATCACTTGACTGCGGCATCAAGGCAGTTGAAAAAGTTGAATATGCCAAGGAACGTGGTGTGGATTTCATCATTTGTGACCATCACCTTCCCGATGACCAGTTGCCAAAAGCAGTAGCTACCCTAGATCCAAAGAGGGAGGATTGTACCTACCCTTTTGATGATTTGTCGGGATGCGGAGTAGGATTCAAACTTGTACAGGGGTACGCACAAAAATATAATATCCCTTTTGAGAAGATTTCTCACCTTCTGGATTTGGTTGTGGTAAGTATTGCTGCAGATTTGGTATCTGTTGTGGATGAGAACAGGGTATTGGCATTCTATGGACTTAAACAGATAAATGAGGCTCCAAGAAAAGGCTTGCTCCCAATGATTAAACTATCTGGTCTTGACAAGCATAAGATCTCTATAGATGATATTGTGTTTAAGATTGGTCCAAGAATCAATGCGGCCGGTAGAATGGAAAGCGGAAGAACTGCAGTGGATTTGCTTACTTGCAGAAGGGAGGATGATGCAGACAAGATAGGGGCTACAATCAACGAGCACAATAACGACCGAAAGAACATTGACAGGGAGATTACTCTTGAGGCCATCAATATGGTTAAACAGTCTCCAGACTTTGACAAGAGAAAGAGTACTGTTGTATATAATTCACAATGGCACAAAGGTGTGGTTGGTATAGTTGCCAGCAGACTGGTAGAGGCTTATTATAAACCTACAATTGTCCTTACAAATTCCAATGGGTTGGTTAATGGCTCGGCCAGAAGTATTCCAGGTTTTGATTTGTATGAGGCTATAGAGGCCTGTTCAGATTTGCTTGTCAATTTTGGCGGACATATGTATGCGGCGGGCTTAACCCTAAAAGAGGAGAATCTGCAGGAATTTTCTGACAGATTTGAGTCAATTGTAGCGGAAAAAATCACAAAGAGATTCTTACTCCAATTGTAAACATTGATTCATACCTCGATTTTAAACAGATTACCCCTAAATTCTTTAGAATTCTTAACCAGTTCCAGCCATTTGGGCCAGGTAATACATCTCCTGTTTTTGTTACAGAGAATGTGTATGACAATGGAAACGGAAGAATTGTGGGTAGTGACAACGGGCACCTTAAACTTGAGTTGATTCAGGAGGATGAGCCATACAGACATATCTCGGCCATTGCATTCAACAAGTCTGAGCATTTTGAGCATATCCAAGGGGGCAATCCGGTAGATATCTGCTATTCTATTGCAGAGAACTATTATAGGGGAATTGCAAATATCCAACTTAGAATAAAAGATATAAAAACCAGAGAGGACTTTAAAGTTTCTTAAGGTCCAGTGTTTCCATTAATTTTTCGGCAACTGCATCGGCTTTACCATTGTTTGCATTAAAGACAATGCTGGCACTCTCTATGTATAATTTTTCCCTTTTTTCCATTAGGGTATCAATGGTATTGGAGAGTTCCTGGGTGTCTTTACCAGCAACAAGAGGACGTTTGGAGTTGTTTTTTAAAAGACGTTGCAAAAGTATCTCTTTGCTGCATTTAAGATAGACACATCTGGTGTTGTTGGTAACAAGTCTTGCACTGGGAGCGGATGTAACCGTTCCTCCACCTAATGAAAGGATTACATTGTATGCCCCTTTGCTGTTAAGGTAATTATGCTCAGCAATAATTTCCTCAAGAGCTTCCCTCTCTTTTTCCCTAAAGGCCTCTTCTCCCAGTTTTGTAAAGATATTGGATATTGTTGTGGCATACTTGTCTTCTATGTAGTGGTCCAAATCAATGAACTTATAGCCTGTTTTTACAGCTATAGCCTTACCAAGGGTGCTTTTTCCTGCACCCATAAAACCACATAGAGAAATTATCATAAAATTATATCAGAACAATGTTGGGTTATCAAATGTAATGGTACTGCCCGGAGCGTATCCATCCTGGTTATCTTCT
>JAFYMJ010000182.1 GCA_017556665.1 Bacteroidales bacterium | reverse complement strand
GATTTTTTCAATTCCTCACTCCTTTTGCCCAATATCTCCTCAGACATACTTTTTATCTGATTCTTCATCCCTTCCAATGCCTGTGCATACTGCTCCTTATGTTGTTCCATCAGTTTGTGTGCTGTCTCCCTTTCACTCTCCAACATCTTTGCGGCATACTCCTTCTCCTGCATCCTCAGTTTCTGCTCAGCCTCCAGTTGGGCTGCTGCATTTGCCTGCTGTATCCTTGCACCTGAATACTCCTCTCTAACCTTTTCAAGTTCCTGCCTTGTGCTTTCAAGTTCACTTTTTACACTATCCCTCTCACCTGTCATTACATCCAGTTCCCCCTTTATACTCTCAATCTCTCGCTTAGATTTTCTAGAACAGAAAAACACACCTGCAGCTCCACCTGCAAGAGCAGCTAAAGCACCCACTAAAATTATAACTTCCATACTAATCCATTAACTCTTTTAAACCATTATATATTTTCCCGTACATTTGGGATGTACACTTGTACTCCACATTGTGGCTGAATTTGTCCAGTTCCGCCTTTCTCATTGCTCCAAAAGCCTCTTGCATCAAATCAAAAGTCCTTGTAACATAATTACCAACTTTTCCCCTCTCAAGTTTAAAGCCCGCTTTATTCCTTAATTTCCTTAATGCAAAATAGCGTTTTATAAAATTCCCATTTTCAAAAATACTCTGAGTCTTCTTAGCCAATTCCCATAGCTCAACAGCATCATCATACTCCTTTTTAGCATTAAGGTACTTTTTCTCCCATGGCTTGGCATATTTTCTTGCAAGTTTCAACATTTTATCTGCATCAAAAATCCTATCCAGTTCCTCTGAATATTTCTGATACGCCATATTGTAAGATTTGATTTGCAGACTCAAATCCAATAGAGCTTTATTTACAACCTCAACCCCCAACTGTACTTTAAGCATCTCTATTTTTGCCTTAAAAGATACAGTATCGCTTGTCTGCTCCAACAGATCATACGCCCTCAGCTGGGACAACACAGAAAATTCTCCAACCTTTATAATATTAAGGATATCTTGTGTTCCTTTAGATACACTCTCTGTAAAATCAACAAGCCATTGAAGTGGGTTATAAGCTCTCATTTTTATTATATTTGCAAGTACAATAAGCAAATTTACTTTAACATAGATTAATTATCAAGAAACATTTATGAGAAACTCAATAATTATTGCAACCTTGGCACTATGCTGCATCATCTGCACAATTCCAGCATGCAGTCAAATTAAATATACAAATATGGAGAAAGGAGAATTCTGCACTTACATTAAAGATTCATCTGTTGTTCTTATAGATGTAAGGACACCAGAAGAATACAACAATGGGCACATAGAAAATGCCATTAACATAGATTTCTATTCCAATACCTTTACAGATGAGATACAGGCTGCAGTACCAAAAGACAAGAAGATAGCTTTATACTGCAGAAGTGGCAAACGAAGTGCGTCTGCCGCAGAAAAGCTATCTCCTTTAGGATATAATGTTGTCAATCTTACTGGTGGCTATAAAGCATGGAGCTCACCAGAAGAAGAAAACAAATAGTGTTCTATAGACCAGCTGAACGTTTCTTGTACTCGTTTATACAAGCATCAAGACGCTCGTGAGCTGTTGTATCTCCAGGAACATTGTGGGATGGGTGGATAAATAGTTTTACACCTCTCTCTTCCAGAATCTCCGCTACTGTACAGATTGTCATCCAAACTGTTGTAACCGAAGCCATTGTTGATAGAGGACCTACTTTATCCTGATGTTTCTTTAGTTGACAAGAAGCATCTACTATTGGACAGCAAGTATCAACTACATAATCTGCTATCTGGAACAAGTTCTTGCCACAAGAGTGTCTTGGAACTTTGTTTCCAGTCTCAGCTGCTGAACCAAATACTATAACTTTCATACCACGTTTCTTAGCCTCTAGAGCAACGTCAATGTTAACAGCATTAATACCAGTGTGTGAGAAAATCCATACAACGTCTTTCTCATCAAAATTCCAGCTCTTCATAATTGATTGGCCATAACCCTCTGCGCGCTCTAACCACAAGAATTGGTGAATACCCATCTCTCCAGTAATATGGGTAAAGAATGTCAATGGCAACTCACAAAGAGGATGGAAACCAACAAAGCCACCAATTCTTGGATACATCTCCTCTATAGGAAGGTTTGCGTGACCACAACCAAAAGTGTGTACCCAACGGCCTGCCTGAATTGTATCTGCCATTACAGTGGCAACCTCTTTAATTTTCTCCATTTGAGTTGCCTCAATGTTGTCCATTACGCTAATAGCGTTCTTTTTCCATTCGTTAGCTAACATAATAATATATTTTTAAGTGTTTAAACCATATTCTATTTTTTCTTTGACAGCTTTATTGCAACAGGAACAATGCACATCATTATAAGGATACATAATACCAGCTCCATTGTAAGGAATCCGTAATTACCCAACTCAAATTCCATTCCCACTATCTTGTTTCCTGCGTACTGGCCGCAAAGAGCTATAAACATTGCAATAGAGAATGCTGTACCTTGCAAATCTCTGAATGCACCACCTATATAGTTAAGAATTACAGGGTATGTTGCCCCCACTCCAAAACCTATCAGAGCCATTGCCACATAAACTGTAACATAATCATTCTTGTACAAATGCAACAGAACCACACCTACCACAGCTACAGCCAGATATGCATACAGAGTCTTAAGTTCCTTAAGCTTTGCCATTACAGACCCCAAGATAAGTCTTCCTGCCAACATACCTATTGTAAACCACGTTAGAGAGAGTTTGGCATCAGACTCAGCCAATCCCCCAAAATTTCCCAAATAAGATATTGTATAGCTTCCCGATGTACCCTCAAACGCACTTTGGAAGAACAACACCAATGCAAAAAGTATAAGGGCCGGGTATTTCAACAACCCTACAACATTAGAGAATGTAACATTCTCACTAGGTTTTGCAGGAGGGAAACTGATGCAACAGAAGAATGCAATGCATCCTGCCATAACAACAGAAGCTACATTTAAAGGAATTGTATAATCCTCTATAAAATAGTTCAAAAGTGTCCAGATTAGGGCACCTACACAATAACAGGCTCCCAATATAGCCAGTTTTGTACCCCTCTTGTTATCATCATATATCTCTGCCACTACCGCATTGGTCTCTCCATTTAATATACCGCCACCAAAACCAAGCATAAATATAGAAAGATGCAACAGATTAATATCCTTAAATATTGCCAATCCCTGCAGACCCATAAGGGTAAGTGCAGAAGAGGCCACCAACAACCACTTATATCCAAACTTGTCTACAACAGGGCCAAAAAGGATAGTACCCAAAAGAATTCCAATTGACATTGTTGACGGAAGGGCATACGCACCATCTATCACTGCCTGCAAAGGTGTAAGGATTGGACCCAAAGACAACATTGCCACTCCAAAAAATGCCAGACCGGCACATGAAGCTATAAAAACAAGATTTGTAGAATAACTCTTTTGCATAACTATACATTTAAAGGATTAACTGCTCTCATTGCCAGATATGCAGCACCAAGCAAAGCTGCCTCGCCGTCTATTTGCGACACACAGAACTCAACCTCTTTCATTGCAATAGGTTGTCCCCACTTGCGCGCAACATTATATATTCTTGGTAAAAATTTCCCTGCAGGGCCAAATACGCCGCCGCCAAATATCAATTTCTCTGGGTTGAACAGGCTAACCAGATTGGCTGCCGCCAATCTTGTTAGCCTGTTCAATCCAGAGAAATTGATATTTGGCGGTGGTGTATTTGGTCCGGCGGGAAAATTTTTGCCAAGAATCTACAATGTTGCACGCAAATGGGGACAGCCTATTGCAATGAAAGAGGTTGAGTTCTGTGTATCGCAAATAGATGGCGAGGCCGCTTTGCTTGGTGCTGCATACCTGGCAATGAGAGCAGTTAATCCTTTAAATGTATAGTTATGCAAAAGAGTTATTCTACAAATCTTGTTTTTATAGCTTCATGTGCCGGTCTGGCATTTTTTGGAGTGGCAATGTTGTCT
>JAFYMJ010000181.1 GCA_017556665.1 Bacteroidales bacterium | reverse complement strand
GTTTGGGAGTTGTTCAGCCATCTCCAGCAAGTGTGCATTTGCCTGCAATCCTATTTCCCTTGGAGAAATTATCTGAATATTTGGCTGATACACATATACAAGGTTATAAAACTCTCTGTTTGGTATTACATCAATAGTAAAAACCATATCTCCATTTTCTTCAGCCTTTACAAGTTTCTGAGAGTGATGAAGTGGATTCAATTTTATATATGGGGCCAGTTTGTTCTTTACATTGAATTTTATCTGTTTTACCCCTCCCGACAACCTTGTAACACCTATGATATCGTTAAAATACTCTTTTGGATTGAAAGAATACTCGTCGGGAAAAGGAAGGATGGAGTATGAATAATCTCTTATGCGGTCAAGAGGCAACTTATAAACTCCATTAAGGCCATCTTTATAACCTAATGCATACCATCTTCCGTTATACTCTTTTAGAAAGAATGGGTAAAAGATGATTGGAATTATATTCTGTGATCTGGATGAATAATACCCTATGCACAAAACTTTCTTTGTTAATATGGCATCCTGAATAATATTATAATATTCTAGTCCAAGGGCATTCTTCTTTGACTCAGATTGTGAAACTGACTCTTTCTTTGCTATTCTTGAATGAATATCCTCTTCTAACAGTGTTACCAGATTTCTTATACTCTCAAGTTGGTCAAACTTACTGTATTCTTTTAGTGTATCAACAAGTTCAGCCAAAGCATTAAGATTCTCTTTTTTTATTTGAGCCTTCTCCAGTGTAAATGAATTGTCTTTGTACTTGTAGTATTTATGGTCGTAAACTACAATGGGTGCACCATAACCTTTGGATTTGTCCCTCATGAATTGCAAATCCAGCTGGACAGTTCTGGTAGAGACACAGTATCTGGATTTGTTCTTGTCTCCTTTTTTCTCCTTTATTGCAGCTGTGCAGGCATTGATAAGATCAAGAAGAGTGTATTTACGCGTTTTATCCCTTAGACAAGCATCAATTGTCTTGTGTCTTAAAAGAGCATTAGAGGTAATATCCATAGTTGTAAGTGTTTCTACAAATATAACAAATATAATTAAATACGCAGTATAATTGCGTTAAGTAAATATTGTATATTTGTCAAAAATTTATGTATGTGGGTATTTCTGGCATTTATATCGGCTTTCTTTCTGGGCTTCTATGATGTTGCAAAGAAACAATCACTAAAAGACAATGCAGTATTGTCTGTTTTGTTTCTCAATACAATATTCTGCACAGCCATTTTCCTGCCTTTTATAATTATAAGCAACATTAATCCCCAACTTCTAAAAGGGACATTCTTTGATGCAGGACTCAACATTGGGTTCAAATCTCTCGAATACATTTCACCAATAAAAGCTCATATTGCAGTTGTAATAAAATCATGCATAGTTCTCAGCAGCTGGATTATGGGTTACTTTGCCCTTAAACACTTGCCGCTTACTCTTGCTGGTCCAATCAATGCAACTAGACCTGTACTGGTACTTGTTGGTGCAATTTTCCTGTTTAATGAGAAGTTGAATATAATCCAATGGAGTGGAGTTGCTGTTGCACTGTTCTCTCTGTTCCTTCTAAGTTTGTCGGGGAAGAAAGAGGGTATTGACTTTAAAAGCAACAAATGGATCTACTGCCTGTTTGGTGCGGTTATTATGGGGGCAGTAAGTGGATTGTATGACAAATTTATAATGAAATTCCTGCCGCCAATGTTTGTGCAAAGCTGGTTTAATATATATCAGGTATTCATAATGGGAATATTGGTACTGCTTATGAGAAAGCATGGTGGAAAGTTAAAATGGAGATGGAGCATACCACTAATTTCACTTTTTGTTTCCATTGCAGATTTTGCATATTTTTATTGTCTTTCCAATCCCGATGCACTTATAGCAGTTGTATCTATGGTACGTAGAGGAAGCGTTATAGTCTCATTTACGGCAGGAGTACTATTATTTAAGGATAAAAACATAAAATCTAAGGCAATTGATTTGGTTTTTGTTTTATTAGGGTTAATTTTGTTGTGTTGGGGAAGTTTAGTTTAAAATGAATTTAAAATAATATGATAGAGATAATTCCTTCTTTATACATTTATAACGGAAAATGTATAAAACCTAATTTTGAAAATTTGAATGACAGCATTGTATATCCAGAGTCTGTGATGGATATGGCTAAAAAACTTGAGAATGCTGGATTGTATAGAATTGTTATAAATGATTTGAATTCATATAAACTGGGATCGTTGGACAACAAGGAACTCATTAAAGCAATATGCTCTCAAACAAAATTAAAAGTTGTATTCAATGGTTCTATAAAGACAAGAAATGATGTAAGAGATTTGCTTAAAATAGGCATAGAAAGGGTAATATGCTCAGACATTGCCCAAAACCAGCCAAATGTATTCTCTTACTGGCTTGTTTGTTACTCAGAAGACCAACTGGCATATTCAAGCAAACTTGATAATGAAAAGCTTGACCAACAACTTGAACTTTACATTAAAGATGGTTTAAAGAGAGTATATATTGATTGTGAAACTCTTGATAATGACAATATTGCTCAATACATAGAGAAATTTAAAGCCATTGCTGAAAAATACAGCAATATAAGATTCACTTTTAACTGTAATGCCAATAATATTGAGCATATACAGATGCTTAATGATGCAAATCTTGCTGCAGTTGTTATTGGCAATCCTTTATATGAAGAGGGAATATCTGTAGATAGCATTACAAATTTCTATCAGGTAAACAGACTTAAAAAACAAGCACAGGAAGAGAGAGAAAGACTTCTTGCACCAAAATCTGAGAGAAAAGCCTCTACAAGACCAGACAGAAAGCCTTTTAGAGCAAAAAGAGATGGAAAGGGTGAAGGAAAGAGAGAGTTTTCAAAAAAAGAGTTTAGCAAGAAACCATTTGGAAAATCTAAAGAGGGTGATAATAAAAAGGGATTCAGAAACGGAAAAAGAGATATAAACAAGAGGGGAAGAGATGAAAGAAAATAAACCAATCATTGCATTGATATATGATTTCGATGGCACATTGTCGCCTAGAAACATGCAGGAATATTCATTCATCCAAGCAATTGGACAAAACGATAAGGAGTTCTGGGGAAAAGCTCAAGAAATGGCCGACAAACAAGATTCGGACAATATTCTGGTATATATGCTTCTTATGTTACAGAAAGCAAAAGAGACAGGCCTCCCTATCAGAAAAGAGATATTCCAAAAATTTGGCGAATCAGTTGAACTTTTCAATGGTGTTGCCAACTGGTTCAAACGTATCAATGAATATGGTAAAGCTCATGGTGTAAAGATTGAACATTATATAAATTCATCGGGAAACAAAGAGATAATTGAGGGGACAAAAATTGCCAAAGAATTCAAGGCCATTTTTGCAAGTTCATTCTATTATGACAATAATGGTGATGCATTGTGGCCTGCTGCTGCTGTCAATTATACCAACAAGACACAGTTCCTTTTTAAGATAAATAAAGGAATATTTAGTGTAAAGGACTCTATTATAACAAATTCATCTGTACCAGAGGAGAAAAAGAGAGTTGCATTTACAAATATGGTATACTTTGGCGATGGAGAAACAGATGTACCTTGCATGAAACTTATAAAACAGCTGGGAGGAACTTCAATTGCAGTATACGAACCTGGCAATGAGAAGAAGAAAGAGAGTGCACGCAAGCTTATAAAACAAGACAGAGTTAATTTTGTTTGTCCTGCAGATTATTCTCAATCAAGTAGTTTGGACACATTGGTTAAAGCCATTATCAATAAACTAAAAGCAGATGACAATCTAAGGGAACTTAAAAAGGAGTTCACTAAAGACATTAAAAGCAAATAAAATGATAAAATCTGTAACAGTATACTTAGGTTCATCAGAAGGCAACTCCCCTATCTTTATGCAAACTGCATTTGAGCTGGGTGAGATATTGGCTTCAACCAAAATTGATGTCATATATGGTGGTTCTGTATTGGGAACTATGAATGCACTGGCCAATGGTGCACTTAGTAAAGGGGGCAAAGTTACCGGTATAATGCCAAAGAATTTTAGAGGTGGTGAGATAGCCAAATCTGGAATAGACTTTATTACAGTAAATGATATGAGTGAAAGAAAAAAACTCCTTGAGGAATTGTCAGATGCTGTAATTGTTCTGCCAGGAAGCTTTGGAACAATGGATGAACTTTTTCAATATGCAGTACACAAACAGTTAGGATATATAAACAAGAACATTTATATACTTAACCTTAACGGGTACTACAATTACCTTAAGATGCAATTTGACACAATGTACAATTGTGGGTTCATAAAATTCAATCACAATGAGTTCTTTAATTATTGCAACTCTCTTGATGAATTGATAATATCACTAAAGAAAAATGGTTAGGTCTTAGGCCCAACCATTTTCTTTTATAATCTTTGATATTATCTCTACACATGCTTCTATTCCCAAAAAAGTTGAATCAAGGCAAAGATGGTAAGAAGAGGATGCACCCCACTGCTTGTAGGTAAAATAATTATAATAGCTGGATCTTCTCTTGTCACTCTCCTCTAACCAATTGTAGAGTTCATCTTTTGACATGTTTTCAAAATCCTTGATTTTATCTACACTGTACAGTCTTTTTAGTCTGTCATCTTTAGATGCAGTGATAAATACATTAAGACAGTTTGGGTTCTCTCTAAGAACATAGTCTGCACATCTGCCTATAAAAATAGCCGAGCCTTTTTGGGCAATGGTTTCAATAGTCTGGCTTTGTATTTTGAACAGTTCAGATCTTCCTATAGGTGAACTTGTAAAACATTCGGCAAATGAAGAAACAAAATTGCCAAATTGCATGCTTGTAAAATATTTTGTCCCTTTTCTCTCATCTATTTGTTCAAACAGCTCTTTACAAAGACCGCTCTCCTTTGCTGCAAGATCAAGCAGTTGTTTGTCATATAACGGGATATTGAATTTAGAAGAAAGAAGTTTGGCTATTTCTGTTCCGCCAGCTCCTTTTTCTCTGCCAATTGTAATATAAAAATTATTGTCCATTGCCATAGCTCCTATATTTTTTCATCTCTTTATATAATAATGTACCTGCAATCATACAAGCTGCAAGGTCAGAAAAAGGCATACTCAACCATACTCCGTTAACTCCTAAGAAATTAGGGAGAATCAACAAGAAAGGAAGAAGGAAAATCAGTTGTCGTGTCAAAGACAGGAATATGGCTTTGCTCGCTTTTCCAATGCTCTGGAAATAATTGGATGTAACCATTTGCATTCCTACCAATGGCAAAAATATGCATATAAGCCTCATTCCTTTAACTGCTTTCTCTATAAGTTCTTCATCATTTGTAAATACCATTACAATATATCTTGGGAAAAACTCTCCAATAATAAAACCAAGTGTGGTTATACATGTTGCAAAAAATAGTGTAAGCTTAAGGACAGAGATAAGCCTATGATAGTTTTTTGCTCCAAAATTATATCCTGCAATAGGCTGCATACCCTGATTAAGGCCCATTACAATCATAATAAAGATAAATACTATTCTGTTTACAATTCCGTATGCTCCAATAGACAAATCGCCTCCATATTCCTTTAGCCCTTTATTGATTAAAATGACAATCAGACAACTTGCGGCATTCATAAGGAATGGTGCCAGACCAATAGATACTACATCCACTACAATTCTCTTGTGAAGTTTATAGATACCTCTTTTGAAATGGACAACAGATTTTTTGTCTGACAGTTTATATAATTGCCAGACCAAAGAGACTGATTGGGAAAGAATTGTAGCAAATGCCGCACCTTTAATTCCCCATCCAAAACCATATATGAACAGAGGATCAAGAATAGTATTAAGGATAACAGTCAATATTGTGGCATGCATGGAGAATCTTGGAAATCCGCTTGATCTGATAACAGCATTCAAACCAAAATACATATGGGTAATACAGTTACCAAAAAGGATTATCTGCATGTAGTCTCTTGCATATCCTATTGTATTTGCACTTGCTCCAAAGAAATATAAGATATCATCAAGAAACAGTAAAG
>JAFYMJ010000180.1 GCA_017556665.1 Bacteroidales bacterium | reverse complement strand
TAAAAGGACATGCAGGACATCCAGAGAATGAAAGGTGCGACAAATTGGCTGTTGAAGCGGCAACATCGGCACACCTTCTTAAGGATGAGGGATATGAATGTAATATAGAATAAATATAAAATCGAACATAAAAGTCTTTGATATTATGAAAACTTTTTTTGAACGAGAAAATTTAAGGTATGCAATGGTTGGCAGCGGAAGCTGGGCTACTGCATTGGTAAAATTATTGCTCAATAATCAGCAATCTATAGGATGGTATATCAGAAGTCAGAAGAACATTGACAATATCAAGTCTTGTCATCACAGCTCTTCGTATTTGGAATCTGTCTCTTTAGATCCCAACAGATTAAGGATGAGTACAGATATTAATGAGGTCATAGACCAGGCAGATGTTATTGTATTTGCTGTTCCCTCTGCTTACTTCCTTGAGACAATGAGCAAGTTCAAAGGATCTTTAAAGGACAAGTTCATAATATCTGCAATCAAAGGTTTTGTTGATGAGAAAAATCTTACTATTGCAGAGTATTTTAATGAGATTCATAATATCCCTTATGATAGAATTGGTATAGTAAGTGGCCCATCCCATGCAGAGGAGGTTGCAATGGAGAGATTGTCATATCTTACATTAACCAGTAAGCATATAGAAATAGCAAAAGCCATGTGCGGAATATTTGCATGCAGTTACATTAAAACTACCCCGGGTACAGACATATATGGAGTAGAATATGCTGCTGCACTAAAAAATATCTATGCTATAGCAGCAGGAATTTGTCATGGCTTGGGTTATGGTGACAACTTTATGGCTGTGTTAATGACAAATGCATTCAATGAGTTGGCTACTTTTATGAATGGTACACATCCAGACAGCACAAGGGAGATAAACACTTCTGCATATTTGGGAGATTTGCTTGTAACCGGATATTCTCAGTTCAGCAGAAACAGGACATTTGGAAGCATGGTAGGTAAAGGTTATTCTGTAAAGAGTGCACAAGTTGAAATGAGCATGGTTGCAGAGGGCTATTATGCAAGCAAATGTATCTTTGAGATAAACAAAAAATATGGTATAAACATGCCAATAGCAGAGGCTGTGTACAAAATTTTGTATGAGAACAGATACCCTGCTTTTATTATGAGACAATTGACTGAAACACTTATTTAACACTATAAACTTATGATTAATGTAAATTTAAAGGCTACAGAAAATTTTGTATCTTCTGAGCTTTACAATAAACAAGTTGAGCAAGCATATAAAGGACTTGATACAGTTCTAAAAGGTAACGGTGCAGGAAATGATTTCTTGGGCTGGGTAAACCTTCCAAGCGAAATTGACAATGCACTTATTGATGCTTGCAACAGTATTGTAAGCAGATGGAGAGGTAAAGTGGATGTTGTAGTAGTTGTTGGTATTGGAGGTTCTTATTTGGGTGCAAAATGTGCAATTGAGGCTTTGTCACATTCATTTGCAGCAAATATGTGTACAACAAATCCTCAAGTTGTATTTGCCGGACATAATATCTCTGAAGATTATGCGGCTGAGTTATTGGAGTTTTTATCTACAAGAACTTATGCTACAGTGGTTATTTCAAAATCTGGTACAACAACTGAGCCGGCAATAGCATTCCGTATCATTAAAGAAGATATGGAAAAGAGATTTGGCAAAGAGGTTTGTAAAGAGAGAATAGTAGCTATTACAGATGCTTCAAAAGGTGCATTAAGGACATTGGCAAACCAAGAGGGCTATTCTACATTCATTATTCCTGATAATGTAGGTGGCAGATTCTCTGTCCTTACTCCAGTAGGTTTGTTACCTATAGCATTGGCTGGTTTCAATATTAAAGAGTTGGTAGAGGGTGCAAGACATATGCAGGAGGTTTGTTCAAAACCAGAGGCAAATAATCCTGCTGTTATGTATGCAGCAATGAGAAACGCTATCTATTCATTGGGTAAAAAAATAGAGATTCTTGTTAACTACAACCCTAAACTTCAATATTTGGGTGAGTGGTGGAAACAACTTTATGGAGAGAGTGAGGGTAAGGATGAGAAAGGTATTTTCCCTGCATCTGTAAACTTCTCTACAGATTTGCACTCTATGGGCCAATATATTCAGGATGGTGAGAGAATTTTGTTTGAGACCAATGTATTGGTAAAAAATGCTGCACATAAAGTGGTAATTGAGAGTGACGCCCAAAACTTGGATGGCCTTAATTTCTTGGCAGGCAAGAGAGTTGAGGAGGTTAACAAGATGGCACAACTTGGAACAAAACTTGCCCACATAGATGGTGGCGTTCCTAATATTGAGATAGAGATTGAGAAAATTGATGAGTATAATCTTGGTGAGTTATTCTACATGTTTGAGATAGCTTGCGGTATAAGTGGTTATATGTTGGGTGTAAATCCATTCAACCAACCGGGAGTTGAGGATTACAAAAAGAATATTTTTGCCCTATTGGATAAACCAGGATACGAGGAGGCATCAAAAGCAATTAGAGCAAGACTATAATAATTGTTACCATTATATTAAAAAAAGCAACCAAAAGGTTGCTTTTTTTTGTTATCTTTAAAGAGTATTTTAATATATAAGTAATATGGAGTGGACTTTTGTTATAAGATTATTGTTGGCAGGAATGTTGGGGGCTGTGATTGGATTGGATAGGGAGTTCAGGGCAAAAGAGGCTGGATTCAGAACCCACTTTCTTGTTTGTTTGGGCAGTGCTCTTTTTGTAATCATATCTATTTATGCATTTACGGATTATGCAAAAGAGAACGGATTCAATTATGATGTCTCTAGGGTAGCGGCACAGATAGTATCCGGCATAGGTTTTATTGGTGCTGGAACAATCATATTCCAGAAGCAGATGATAAAAGGGCTTACAACAGCTGCAGGTATGTGGGCAACAGCAGCAATAGGAATGTCTATTGGTGCTGGAATGTATATTCTGGGTATTTCTGCAACAGTCCTTGTTCTTATAGGTCTTGAATTGCTTTCTGTAATATTCAAAGGTATTGGACTTACAACTTTATCAATCAGCCTCACTACTACAGACCAAAATAACCTTGAGCTTATATTAAAAGAGATAGAGCTACGTAAGCATCATCTTGTATCTTACACAACAACAACAGAGTCACATGCAGATGTAGCATTGTATAAGGTCTCTTTTGTTGTAAAGACAATAGGCTATCCAAACAGTAATTCTTTGATAGCCTTTATCCAATCATTAAAGGGAATTACACAGTTGAATATTGAATAATCTGGCAATAATATAAGATGGGTACAGAATTTTTAAGAAGTGTAGCAAAGGCTTTTGCAAATGGCGGGAATCTGGATTCCGTTTATGTCTTGCCAAACAGGAGATCAATTAAATTTTTTCAGAAATATTTAGGTCTTCATTGGGGAGAACTTTATGGCAAGCCTCTTATCTCACCAAAAATCATTACTATAAATGACTTTATAGAGGAACTTAGTGGTCTTAAGCAGGCAGATCCTATTGAACAGTTGTATATCCTTTATAAGGTATATATTAAGGCCAAGTATAAAGATATAAGTTTTGAGCAGGCATCTGGCAAAGAGTCATTTGATGAGTTTGTGGGGTGGGGTAATTTTATCCTTAAAGACTTTAATGATGTAGACAAATATCTGGTTGACCCAAAAAGACTGTTTACCAATATAAAAGATCTTAAAGATATTGAGGATATGTTCTCATATCTGACTTCCGCGCAACTGAATGCAGTAAGGTTATTCTGGACAAACTTCCTGAAAGGGGGCAAATTTTCCCAAAAGAAAGAGTTTTTCAATTCCATATGGAGTATAATGTTTGAGATTTATACCAACTACAAAGAGGAGTTGAAAGCAAAAGGGTTGTGTTTTGAAGGGCAGATGTACAGAGATGCAGCCGAGAATGTAGAAAAGAAAGACTTTGATAGAGAGATTGTTTTCATTGGCTTTAATGCTCCTAACAGGTGTGAGCTAAAGATTATGTCACACCTTAAGAGTATTGGGAAAGGTGATTTTTACTGGGATTTTTATGGTCAGTTGCTTACAGATAAAGAAAACGGTGCCAGTGAGATAATTTCTGACTTGGCTAAAAGATATACATCAAGATACGTTATAGAGGATTCTACAGAGAATCCTGCCGAGCAGAATATTACAGCTATAGGGGTGCCGTCTGGTGTTGGACAATCTTTTGTGGTCTCAAAAATTCTGAATGAGTTGTTCCCTCAGGAGTCAGTTTCTCCTATGGATACATTCCATACAGCTGTTATCCTTCCCGATGAATCATTACTCCTTCCAGTGCTCAACTCCATTCCGCACAAGTTTGATTCATTGAATGTTACAATGGGTTATCCTATTGCTGCAACATCATTCTTCTCATTTGTAAAGCATGTAGTCTCTCTACAGAAAGAGGCAAAAAACAGAGAGGGGAAATGGAATTTCTACTATAAGACCATCATAGAGCTGTTGAGCCATGAATATGTAAAGAAATTGTCGGGAAGCAGAGTAAACGAAGTTAGGGATGCAATTATAAATGAGAACAGGATTTATATAGAGGAGAATGATCCCCTTCTGCATGGGGATGAGCTGTTTGAAGCTTTGTTTAAGGTTGCGGTTACAACAGATGATGTTATTGGGTATCAGCTTGGATTGCTTAAAATGTTGGATGAATCTTTGCCTTTATGGGACAGGGAGTTCATATATCAGTATTATGTGCAGATAAACAGGCTAAAGGAGTTGTCAATACCAATGGAGGTAAAAACATATTATTCACTCATCCAGAAACTCACTTGTGGGATAAATGTCCCTTTTACAGGAGAACCGCTTAAAGGGCTCCAGATAATGGGACCATTGGAGACAAGACTTCTTGATTTTGACAATGTGATTATAGTCTCTGCAAATGAGGGTAAGTTTCCGTTGAATACTGCGGAGCATTCGCTTATCCCATATAATTTGAGGTATGGATTTGGGTTGCCTACGTATGAACTTGTAGATGGAATTGCATCTTATCATTTTTACAGGAGCATATGCAGGGCCAAGAATGTTTATATGGTTTATGATACCAGAACAGACGGACTTAACACAGGAGAGGTAAGCAGATATGTGAAGCAGCTCAAATATCATTTTAATCTAAATGTAAATGAGAAGGTTGCATTGTCTGATATTGATGTGTCTGATGGTATAGACACTGCAATAGCAAAGACAGATGAAGTGATTGGACAGTTGCGGAGCAAATATATAGGGGGGAACAAAAACTTGTCGGCGAGTGCAATAAACAACTATTTGACCTGTCCGCTCAAATTTTATTTTGAGAATGTTGAGGGGCTCAAAGAGGAGGAAGAGGTTATGGAAAGTGTGGAGAGCAACACATTTGGCTCCATTTTCCATAGTGTGATGGAGAACATATATTTAAAGTACAAAAATGAGGTTGTTTCCAAGGAAATTGTACATAAGGAACTTGGAGACCATAAGAATTTAGATGCTCTTATAGAGAAGTTCTTTAAGGAGGAGACCAATATTAAGGAGATAAAGGGACAGAATATTATAATTAAAGAACTTTTAAAAAAATATGTAAATCTTACATTGGGCTATGATGCCTCTGTTGCCCCTTTTATATATACAGATGGGGAGAGGATGGTAAAATACAAGTTGCCAATTAATGGGGGAGATGATAAAGTAAACTTTATAGCTTTTATTGACAGGCTGGACAAGTTGTGCAGAAAGGATGGAGACATAACAAGGGTAATAGATTACAAGACAGGCTCAATAAGTGATTTGCCAGACAAATATGAAATCCATCAGTTGTTTGACGGTAGCCTTAAAAAAGACTGCAAGGCATATATACAGTTGTATTTGTATGCTTTAATGATGTATGACAGCAAGTTGTTGTCTGGTGACAAGTTGGAGAAGATATCAATTGTTATATATCTGATTAAAAAAATGAGCGATTCCAAGACTGTAGAGCTCAATCTGGAAAGTGAGAACCTGCAGGTGTTTAAGGAGGAACTTATAAAATGTGTAGAGGAGATATTCAACAAGGATATTCCTTTTGTGCAAAAGCCAGGAGACCATTGTAAGTGGTGTCCATTGAATGTAATATGTGGAATGTAGATAATGTAAATGTTTGGTTATGATTAAGATTTGTACAGCGTCTGCAGGAGCAGGAAAAACACATAAGCTTACCAGTGAATATATAAGTCTGTTGCTTAAGGATACAAATGCCTATAAGCATATCTTGGCTGTTACCTTTACAAACAAGGCTACAGAAGAGATGAAACAGAGGATATTGGAAGAGTTGTATAATTTGTCGGTGAAGGGGAGAAAATCTGAACATCTTGACGATATAAAGAAATCTACATTGTTGGATGAGGATAAGATTAGAGAAGAATCCAGAAAGGTCCTTATCAATATCCTACATGACTACTCATCTTTTTCCATAAGTACCATTGACAGGTTCTTTCAGCTTGTAATGCGTTCATTTGCAAAAGAGTTGGGACGCATGGCAACATACGATGTTGAACTTGATACAGATACTGTCATAACTGCATCTATTGACAAAATGTTTACCCAGCTGGAGGACCCTCAAAATAAGGATTTGCTTAACTGGTTAATAAATTATTCTCTGGATCAGGTAGACAGCGGCAGCAGCTGGAATGTAAAAGGGAAGATAAAAGCCCTTTGCAAGGAGATATTTTCCGAGAGATTCAAACTTATAAGCAACAAGTGCAAGGCAGATTACAGCGTTAAGGAGGTAGGGGAGCTAAAGAGTCATTTGTTAAGGGTGGCAGATGAGTTGGAAAAGGATTTCAAAAGCTGTATTGCAGATGGTATAAAGTGCATGTCTGCAAATAATGTATCGCCTACAGATTTCAAGAATGGGTCAAGATCTCCATTTACCTATTTTACAAAGGCGTATGAAAGTAAAGGTATATTGGTCCCTACTCCAAGTTTTTTGAAATTGGCAGGAAACAGTGACGGATGGTGTACCAAAACCAATACCTCTATGGTAAATGCCATCTATCCCCAATTGAATCCTATAGTGGAGAGGATATGTGAATTTTTTGGTCCCGATGGAGGGTTCAACTCTTACACCACAGCAAAAGCTATTCTTGACAATATAAACATATTGGGGATATTGAGTGAGCTTTATTCAGGGATTCTGGAATACTGTAAAGAGAAGAATCTTATACTTATCTCTGAATCTACAGAGTTGCTCAATAAAATAATAGACGGAAGTGATACTCCATTCATTTATGAGAAGATAGGGACAACAATAGACAATTTTATGCTGGATGAATTCCAGGATACATCCACAATGCAATGGAATAACTTTTATCCATTAATAGCAAACAGTCTGGATAGCGGTAATGATAATCTGATTGTAGGAGATGTAAAGCAGAGTATATACAGATGGAGAGGTTCAGATTGGGATATTTTGGCAAATAGGATCAAGCAGCAGTTTTCACCCAAACAAATTGTAGATGATCCTCTAAAGGAGAATTGGCGAAGCGGAAAGGAGATAATAGAGTTCAATAACAATTTCTTTAAATTCTGTGCATTGCAGGCTCAGGAGAAATATTCATCTGTGCAGAAAAGTGAGATAGTTGATTTATACTCAGCACCAGGACAACTTTTACCAAAGAAAAAGGGCAATGCAAAAGGTTATGTTAAGATAGAATTCATCCCGAATGATGCAGAGGATTTTGCAGAAGAGGTAATGTTGAAATTGAAACCTCAGATAGAGGAACTTAGAGGAAGAGGTTATTCATTGAGTGATATTGGTATTCTGGTAAGGAAGAACAGTGAGGGGGCGCAGGTTGCAAACTATTTGATTGAGAATGGGTATGCTGTTATATCTGGAGACTCTCTGTTTATAAGTTCTTCAAATTCAGTAACGGCCGTTGTAAATATCCTTAGAGAAATGGATAATCCAGATAGTGCAATTCTGGGTGTATACAGAAAGTATATGGATATTCCATCAATGTCAAACGACAAAGGAGATTCATTGTACCAACTTTGTGAAAGTATAATAAGGGAGGCATTGACAGAGAATCAGAAAGAAGATATAGCCTATCTGCAGGCATTCCTTGATTTGGTATTGGCATATACTTTAAAAGAGGGAACTAATATATCTCAGTTTATAAAGTGGTGGGATGAGGTTGGAGTTGGAAAGACAATTTCTGCTCCAGAAGATGCAGATGCAATAAAAATAATGACAATACACAAGTCAAAAGGTTTGGCATTTAAAGTTACAATTATCCCGTTTCTTAATGAACAGCTAGACCATAATTCATTAAATGCTCCAATTTTATGGAATGAATTTGCTTATTCTACAGATGGGACCACTACAAAAAATATTGCAGTCCCTGTAAAATACAGCTCAAAACTTGAAGCAACATCTTTTGCAGAGAGTTATCTTAAAGAGAAATTATGTTCATACATAGATGCCATAAATACAGTGTATGTTGCATTTACCAGGGCAAAGAATGAGCTTGTAATATTCGCAAAAGCACCAAAGTTCAAGCAGGATGGAACTTACTCAATATCTGGTGTTGCAGATATATTGTATAAATATTGTGAGAAAACCCTTAAAGAGAATGTGTATGAATATGGTGAGCCAATTCCAGTTTCACAAGAGGCAAAGGTAAAGGAGAAGTTTATCATAAGTGATGCTTTTATGTGTAACAAGCATACAGATATAATGAAAAATGCATTGGGAAGTGGAAATATAAAAGAGGGTGAGAATATAAGGGAGTATGGAATAGCAATGCACTACGTGTTCTCGCTAATTAACACATCTAAAGATGTACAGCAGGCAGTAAGACATGCTGTTGATTCAGCAGTGGCAGATTGTTCATTCAATGATTTGTTGTCTAAAGTAAACAAGGCTATGGATTGTGTCAAGAGGTATGATTGGTTTGATGAGAATAACACAGTCTACAACGAGTGTTCCATTATACAGCCAGATGGAAATATCAAGCGTCCCGACAGAGTTATTGTACAGAATGGGTGTGCTACTGTAATAGATTATAAGTTTGGAGAGTTTAATGCAGATTCAATGCAACTTAAGGGGTATAAGAGGCAAGTGGCAAACTATAAGGATTTGTTGCTTAAAATTGGATATGAGAATGTAAAGGGTTACATCTGGTATCCGTTGGATAACCAGATAATAGAGGTCTGACCAAAAATGGTCAGACCCCTTGCTTTTTATAACTGTTGCAGCTCTTCTATCTGAGAAAGGATTTCGTTTGCTTTGCGGACTACTTTCCTGTTGATGTATGTCCCCACTATTCCTCCTATTATAAGACCAATTCCGGCACCGCAGTAGAACCCTATAGCTGTATGACTTTCAGTACCAATGGCTTTAACCATCTCATAAATCATCCATCCTGTCCAGACAAGCAGCATAGGGATAGCTATCTTGTACCACTCTTTATAATGTTTCCTTAGTTTGTTAATTTTTTTTGCAGTTTCTACCAGATTATCTTGCGTGAAATCCATCATTTTGCCAAGATTGATTTTTTGCACAACGGTTAGGTACAGACACACGGCAAGCATTACTGCTGTAGCAATTACGAATATTGGTGAGCACCCTTGGTTATGGAATGTCATAGGTGCAAAGACAACAGCAAATGCACCTCCAATTATAGTTCCACGTATTGTCCTGTTCAGATCAGATATATTTGATTTCATGGAATTGCGGATGTGTCTGTCGTTTACAATTGTTTGCTGCTCCAGTTTTTGCTTGAGCATTCCTATTTGGGAGCGCATCTGTTCAAGTTCGTGCGATATTATTGTATTGTTTTCCATTATATGGTTATTTTACTGGTTTGACATTTTCTTAAGTTGTTCTTTTATTCTAAATAGGCGGACCGAAACGTTCTTGGCAGAAATTCCTACTATGGCGCCTATTTCGTCATAGCTCATGTTTTCTAACCACAGAAGGATGATTGCTCTGTCAAAAGGGCCAAGCTGGCTGATACGCTGGTGAAGCATTTGGATTTGTTTTATATCCTCGCCTGAATTGTCAAAGAGGTTAATATCCATCTCTAGAGGTACGCTGTCACCTCTGCGTTTCTTTTTTCGGTTTAATGATATGCAGGTGTTCAGACTTACACGGTATATCCAAGTGCCAGGAGTGCTCTCTCCCCTAAAATTCTTAAAGCCATTCCAAAGGTTGATAAGAATTTCCTGGAAAAGGTCAGCAACCTCATCCTCATTCTTTGAGAACATGTAGCAGACAGTGTAAATAGTCCCTTTGTTTTTTCGTATTATTTGCGCAAAATCTTGTTCCAATGATTCCATCTTTTATTCACTTTTACCATTAGACGCATAAATAGTCAATTTACTACAAATTTTGTAGCAGTTTTTACAAATATAATGAAAAGATATGATGCCTCTGGTGCATAGATGTTTGTAAGAAGTGACAGTCATTTCTGAATTTCTAATATTGGATAAAATATTTTAGAGACAAGATTATTTATCTTTTTTTGGAGGAGGTATAAGTTACCTACTTCTACTTTTGTAAAAAAAAAGGAATGAAGAGGGCAATTTTATTTTTATGTGTCATTTGGTTGCAATGTGGAGGAAAGGCTAATGCACAAAAAATGTATGTAGCATCAAACTGTTTGGATTACCTTTATTTGGTTACCTTGAATGCTGAGTTTGGTATAAATGTCTCATCTAATTGGAGTGTATATGTAAATGGAAAATATAATCCATTTTCATATGATTGGGGAGAAAGGACAATCCAGCATAAACAAGCCAGTGTTGCCATTGGCTCAAAATATTGGTTCTGGTATGTCAATTCCGGATGGTTCCTCAATTCAAATATAAGGTACAGCAGATACAATTTTGGCGGTATTATTGACAAATACGGGTATCAGGGCAATTCATACAGTTGGGGTGTTGGTGCCGGTTATGCCTTAATACTGTCAAAAAAGTTGAATCTTGATTTTGGATTGGGGTTGAGTGTAGGTTATACAAATTATTCAAAATATATGTGTCCTACCTGTGGAAAGTTTATTGAGAAAAGAAAGAAGATTTATGTTGCTCCATCCGATCTGATGGTACAATTATCCGTTATGCTATGAGAAATAAAGTTATGTATAAGGGCATCAGTCTCTCTATTGGGGTTATAATTTCCTTTTTGCTTTGCAGTTGCGGTGTCAATTATAAAGTGAAACAGATAGGTAAGGAGAATATAACAGCTAAAGTTCTGGTAGGAGAGGGCTGCGGCATTAAAAAGTCATCGGTGAACCTGAATGATACTGATTTTGCAGATACACTCTCTTATAAGGGGTTATTGGAAAACAGAAGCATTTATATGGAGGCTGAATATGATTCACTTATGGGTGAGACTATAGCAAAGGACGTACTTAATGAAATAGTGGTGGAGGCCTCCTTTAAAAATGTGGCAGAAAGGAAAGGTTTGGTACATATATCATTTGATGTGTTTGTACCGGAGAAACTGCAGGACTTGCATTGGCAATTGAGATTGAGTCCTAAGTTATATTTTTTAGATGAGGAGATGAATCTGGACAATATATTCATTACAGGTGTAAAGTTCAGAAAGTTGCAGAATAAAGGGTATTCCAGATATAATAGATATGTGAGTATGGTTGTAGATGACAGTCTGTATAATGAGAAATTCATCTATTGGGGCCTTCTTGATAAATTTATTTTGCGTCATAGTGATATGGCTGATATGGCACAACTGCATTACAAGAAGAAATTGCTGATAAAACTGAATGAGAAACTGTCAGAAAATAAAGACCAGATCTTTGAAAGGTTTGTAAAGGAACCTTTTGTTAAGGAGAGGGTAAGACTTGACTCTGTAATATCTGATTCTCAGACTCAAGTAATAAAATATTCGTATTCGCAACAGATTAAAGCCAGAAATAATCTTAGAAAGGTGGAGATGGCAATTGAGGGGGAAATATATAAGGATGGGGAGAAATTGTGTACTCTGGAACCATCAGATACGTTGACATACTATGTGAGTTCAATGGTCTCTTTTGTTGAGGATACTCCCAGATATGCAACCAAAGTTGTAAACAGAAACCTTTATCTGGATGAGAATTACAGCCTCGATTTTAAGAAGGGTACGTCGGAAATAGATGAATCATTTTCGCATAATGGGGTTGAGATTGGAAATATGAAGAAAAGGATAAGGGAGGTATTGCAGGATACAACATATGTTGTTGATTCACTCATAATCTCATCTGCTTGCTCTCCAGAGGGGAGTGTTATACTTAATACAAGGTTGTCGGGAAGAAGAGGAAACTCTATAAAGGATCTGATAAATAAATATATACAGTTTTATAAAGATAGTATTTCAAAAGAGTTCTGGAATATAAATCTTATGGAAACTGAGGTTGTGGATACAAATGATAACATTGAGATAAAACTGGCGAATAAGTCTGAGGATTGGAATGGATTGTACAACTTGATATATACAAGTGAAGTTTTGGATAACAAAGGGAAGATTTTGGAAATCTATAGTATAGGAAATTTGGACTTAAGGGAAAATGCTCTTAGGAAATTGCCTGAATATAAATATATTAAGGATACTCTTTATCCAAGGCTCAGAAAGGTTAATCTAAAGTTTGCACTCCATAGGAAAGGGATGCTTAAAGATACTGTTCATACAGTTGTCCTGGATTCAGTTTATATGGCAGGTGTGAGGGCACTTAAAGAGAGAGATTACAAAACGGCAATTTCATATTTAAAGGATTATAATTGCTTAAATGCGGCTATTGCATATATTTCTATGGATTACAATAATTCTGCTTATAAGGTTTTACAGAATTTGCCAGAGAGTGCAGATAGAGATTATTTGTTTGCTGTTCTCTGCAGCAGATTGGGTGATGAGAAGAGAGCTGTGGAGTATTATATGAATTCTGTAGAGCTGGAGCCGTCAATGCGGCATAGGGGTAATCTGGATCCTGAGATTAGTTTGCTTATAACTAAATATAATTTATTTACTAACTATTAATTTAAACAAAATGAGAAAGATTTTATTGTGCGTGGCAGCAATGTTTGCTGTAGTTGGTTGTTCCAAGAGTGATGTTGTTGGAGAGGGAGAACCAAAAGAGGATGTTGTTGAGGTTAATTTTAATGTAAAGGTTAATGGCCATTCAACCAAAGGCTCAGGAGAAAAATTTGGAATAAATGCAGATGACAACACGCTTTGTACTTTGGATTTGTTTGTCTTTAGGACAGAAGAGGGGCAGGATGATTATGGTGTGCTGGAATTCTATAAACGATTGACTGCCGGTGAGTGTATTGGAGAAATTAACATCTCTTCTGAACTTACAGTAGGAAAGAAGAAAGTTGTGGCAATTGGCAACTCAAAATTAATGAGCTGGGGCAATCTTACAAATTTGACTGAAATGGGTAAATTGGTAGCTTCACTGCAGAGTGAGAGTGCAAAAAATTATACAATGTGTAAAATCCAGGATTATACTGTAAATAAATCGGAAACTATAAACTTTGCACTTGAGAGACTCATATCCAGAGTGGTGGTAACTGGAATAAGGACAAAATTTGAGGGAACTCCTTATGAAGGATGTGGTTTGAATGATGTGAAAATATTCCTTATGAATGTTCAGGGTAAAAAGTATTTTCTAAACAGGGATGCGGTTAATTTACAAGTGCTAAATAATGGACGTCTTGTGCTTGATGATGTAAACCTATGTGCTATGTATGGAATCCTGCACGAGAATCTGGCTACAAACATTTATGATTCGGGCTATAACAACAAACACTATTTCTATTGTTATTCCAACCCAATTACTACAGAAGATGAAACAAACAAATTTACAAGGCTTGTAATACAGGGAACCATAAATGGAATTACATACTATTATCCTATAGTATTAAAGAATTTACAGGAGAATTGCAGTTATTCATGTGATGTTACAATAATGAAACCGGGATCTACAGATCCAAGTGAGGATGTTTCTGCAATTAGTCTAAACTCTGTAATTACTGTTTCAAACTGGCAGACAGGAACACCTTATTCAGTTGTATTTTAAAGAGGTATAATTGTATGTTAAGGCATTTGCAAATAGTTGTTTCCTTAGCGGTTATAATTTTATGTTGTAACAGCTGCATATTGGAGGAGAGAGAATTATGCCCAACATATCTGACAATAGACATGTCTATGATAGACAGAAATGTTGAGCAAGGGCACATATGGTTTTTTGATTCATATGGAAACTTATTGTATAAAGATACTGTAAGCAGGGGGATGTTCAATAAGCCTTATGTTGTTAAGATTCCTAGAGATGACTATGCTAAATGTTATATGTGGGCCAATATGGGCAAGAATACTCTTCTTGACGAGGAGTATTCTTTGAACACAAGTCTGACTGTTTTGGATAATGAGCCTGCTGACTCCATATATTTTTACAGTTGTGATCTGAATACAAATAACGAGTTTTCAAACTTGACATTATTGGCAAATAAGGAATTTGCAACAGTCAATCTCACTTTAACAAGTTATTGTGATACCACAGCATATGACACATCCATAATTATTGAGTGTAGAAGCAGGGGATTTCTTGTAGATAAATCATATGTTGAGACACCAACCAAAGTTCAGGCACAATTGTGTGAAACAGGCGTGGATTATTCATTGTTTACCACAAGAATTTTAAGGCAGACAGATATTAAGGATATAAAACTATATGTAACCATATCTCCTAAAAACGATTCAAAATTTAGTGGGGTGGATAATATTTTTGCTAAAATTCCAATAGGCCAGTATTTGATGGAAAGTGGATACGATATGTTTGAAGAAAATCTGTCTGATATAAGTATGGAGCTTGATATTGTAGGATGCTTTTTGTCTATAAAAGGAGAAGATTGGAAGGAAGAAAGGAAATTTTATGTAAAATTTTAAAGTTTTGTGATAAAAACACATATAAAGCTTTGTTTTTTTGAAAAACATACTTATATTTGCAGTCCCAAAACGGAGATTCGCTAGCTCAGTAGGTAGAGCACAACACTTTTAATGTTGG
>JAFYMJ010000179.1 GCA_017556665.1 Bacteroidales bacterium | reverse complement strand
TCATATCTTGCAAAAGCATTTGTATAAATTACTTCACCCTCTGGGAAATAGGCCACTAATCTGGCATATGAATCTGTGTCGGCAATTTCATAATCAACATTATCACATGCTGTAACTTTTTTCAGTTCTGTATGGTCTTGTCCAAAAACCTTAATGCTGTCAGCCACTTCCGAAACTTGCATGTAAACAGTGCTCTCCTGCAATCCTATTCTCTCTATTTGAGGCAAATCTTTGTGTCTGCTGTATTTGTACTCCCAATCCCCATTTCCATAATCAGGAACTCTCATTGAATAAAAACATCCAGATTCAAGAGTCCTTTTCAAATCTTGATACCTTCCACTTGGGGTATTGAGGAAGTTGCAGCGCACTCCTATCAGATTGGATTTGTCGGGATAATGAAGATCATCATTTGCTACGCCAAAACTGTATCTTCCTGCACTCAGGGCCCAATCCCAATACTCATTTTCTGTACTTCTGCCACTGTCAAGCTCTATAAGTGAGTATCCCGACAAATTCTGCATGTCCCTTTTGGAGATACCCCTTGAGCGCAAAGGATGATTAAGCTGCACAATATCGCTATCCTCAAGCAATCTGGATATCTGAAACTGCATATGAGACAGGAATACCGGCACCATTGCATCAAAATGCTTCACCTTGTTGCTTCCAAAAACCAATAGATGATACTTAAAGAAATTGTATCCGTGCTCATATACATCCACCTGCAAGGATTCATCTGTCGGGTGCTCAGTAAGTTCATTATGATTGGAAAAAGTTACAATATCATAGTCCAGCTTGTTATAGCACTCCAAAACCTCTGCAGGCCACTTGTCACACTCGTTCATAATTCCTTTTACCCTGGTATGAGTGTGAAAATTAGCTTTCTTCCAACCTACAAGGGTATCATACCCTTTATATGGATTATATATGTCATTTCCGCTGAACGGGACAGCTGGAGCATAGTCATATATAGGGGAAACACTGCTTACTAGTACAAACAACAGCACCAACAGCACAAGCAGTGACAACAGTTTTGTTAGATATTTTATAATACGCATTTAAATGTCAAATAAATGATAGAGTTATCTTACAAAGATAACAATAATGCCTATCTTTGTATAGGCAAAAGAAATACAGTATGTGCAAATTTGAGAAAAATCTTATCACAACAGACGCCGATCTTCCAATTGCGGCATCGGTATACGCAATTGTCAATACAAGAAACGAACTGGTTATAGAATATATATTTGAAGATGACCAGAAACCTTGGAGCAATTTTAAAAAATTGGCAATAGTTGACAAGGAAGATACAATCAAATTAGCCAACTACTACAACGTTGAAATGGAGCATCTGCCCCAATTCTTTTATGATGAGTGCGGAATTCCTTATGACAGCGTCCCATCCCAAGCAGAAAAAATCTTTAAAGAATCTTTAGAAATAATCCTTGAATCCGGAGCTCAGTACAAGTTTAAGGAGGCAATATAAGTTTGCAATAGTAAAAATTTACAAACTTTTATTTGCATTTACGGCTAGTTTTTTTAAAATTGCAAATATCTTAAAATCACAAACTAACAGGTAAATAAAATGGCATATTTAAAGAAACAACTTAGAAGACTCTTTTCATTTGTACTGGTATTATTCTTGACAAATTCGCTGTTCGCCCAAATGAACTTGAGGGATGCATATAATTCATATTCTAAGAACAGCAGTATGCTAGATTCATATTCACGTTCTGAATACTTGGCTGATGCCAGAATGAATCCCAATATGAAGCTAATAGGTCAAAGTAATGATTCTACATATTATTTTACATATACAGGTGGTAGATATTTGGGAGGTGTCAAAGAAGAAAACGGAAAAATTCTATCTGAAAGAGAAGGGTGGGGCGTTGAAAGATTCCTTGTATACAGAGAGACCCGTCCATTAAACAAAATGGAGAGAAAAGCAGCAAACCGCATATACGAATATTATATAGGTCAGTGGTTTGACAATAGAAGACATGGCGAAGGTTTCTTTATGGATATGCACGGACGTATGTACGCTGGAGTATGGAAAAAAGGATATCTGAAAGGTAAAACCAAACGCAAATTAACTCCTCAAGAAGAGGAATATGTTAAACAAGAGGTTGAAAGGATTAATAACATTCAACTAAAATAACAATCAATAACATTGTAAATAAACCGGGTCAAAATAATTTTGATCCGGTTTTCATTAATTACAGCATATTTGCCGTTAAAAACAGCGTTACGCCTGTTTGTATGAGGCTTCAATTGCCAATCTTAACTCTGTGATTGAGGACATTGTTCTAATTACGCCATCCTTTACAAAAGAGATGTTTCCTGTTTCCTCTGATACTACAATAACAGATGCATCTGAGTTCTCTGTCATACCGGTTGCAGCCCTGTGTCTCATTCCGTAGTTTGCAGGGATATTTGGATTCTCGGTAATTGGAAGCGTACATCTTGCCGCAACAATACGGTTGTTTGCTATTATTACAGCACCATCGTGCAATGGGGAATTTTTAAAGAATAGATTCTCTATTAACCTTCTGTTGATTTTTGCATCAATAATGTCACCAGTCTCAATTACAAATTCCAATGACGATGTATGAGCCAAAACAATAAGTGCACCAGTGTAAGTCTCACTCATTTTTCTGCAAGCTTGAGTAAGCTCATCCAACTCTACAAGTTTTATTGATGCATCTTTACTTCCAAAAATTTTATTAAGAAATGAGCTTCCTCTACCATTGAATTTGTTACCAAGACGCAACAGAAACTTTCTGATTTCCTGTTGGAACAACACAATAATTGCAATTACACCCACACCAATAATCTGCCCCATAATGGACGATAGCAATTGCATATTAAGTGCATTTACAATAATCCATACAATATACAGCAAAAGTATTCCTAAAAAGATACTTATGGCTGCTGTACCTCTAATAAGTTTGTATACCTGATAAATAAGGATACCAACCAATAAAATGTCTAAAACATCTATTATTTTAATATCTACAAACTCAAACATTGCACATTGTGTTTATATAACCTTGTAAAGTTACTCAAAATTACCTTAAATAGACTACTTATGAAGTTGAATTACCTTATCTTCAAACACAAACAGGCAACATTTTGCAGTATCTGAACTGTTTTTTATAAGATTATAATGCACTGCCACAGTATCACTCTCTCCAATTCTGCATGCAGATTCAATTGCAACCTCTACAGAAGAGGTCTCTTTCTTTAGAATATCCCTATGCTCATTGCTCATCCCTTCAAAATCTTTCTGAGCTTTAACAAAGACCTCTTTCAACTGCTCTGAACACATTGCTCCAGCCGCCTGATAATTATGATTGATATATGCATCCAGCATCTGTGATGCAACCTCTTTAGCCTTATCCTCCTTGCTTGTACATCCTGCCACCAAAGCAGACACAGCAATCACAACAAAAAATTTTAGAACCTTATCCATATCACCTGAATTTAATCCAATGTAACAATTGTAATACCAGAGCCGCCAAACCTTACATCCTCATCCTTGCAACTTACAACTCCCGGCATAGTTTTAAGAATTTTCCTTATTTCCTCCTTTAGAATACCATTCCCCTTGCCATGCAAAATCTTAACCTCACCTACCCCCACCATAATTGCATCATCAATAAAACGCTCCACTATTGGAATTGCATCCATAAGTCTCTCGCCTCTAATATCAATTTCCGGTTTAAAGTTAAGCTTTCTTTCAGATATTCCGCTGGAATACTCACTCATCTGCTTAGGCAAACCCTTTACCGTAGAATTGAACTCATTATTTGATATTACCTCAACACTCTCCTTAGAGACTCTGCTCATTATACTTCCCACAGAAACATTTATCCAATTTCCCCCTATCTGCATAACCTCCCCCACCATATTGTTGCTCTTGAACCTTACTTTAGCCCCAACAGCCAACTCCTTTTTCTCTCCCGACAACTTTCTTTCATTTCCTTGCTCTACCCCACTTTGTACTCCCTCATTCTGCTCCCTTCTCTCCTGTTTCCTCTTCTTCCTGTCAAGAAGTTTCTGCATTTTAGAGGCAATCTTTTTATCGTGCTCATCCAAAGTTTCCTGCTTTACCAATGCATTGAACTCCTCAAGTTCACGCCGTGCCGCTTTAGTTCTCTCTTTATCGGCTTGAGCCTCCTTAATAGTCTTGATTGTTGCCTCAATCTTTTTGTTGGCATCATTCAATATCTGCTGGGCCTCCTGCTTGGCCTGCTCAATAATTTGTTTTTTTACCTTTTGAATATCAGAAAGTTCTTTCTCATATCTGTCTGTAATATTCTCAAGAGTCTTGTCTGTATTCTTTATTCTGGCAAGCTTCTCGTCCAAAGCTCGCTTGTTCTTGGAAATTTTTCTAAGCTGCTTCTCCAAATCTACAAAACCGCTACCAGCCTTCTGTTCTGCCTGCTTTACAATATGCTCTGGCAAACCAATCTTTCTTGCCAACTCAAATGCAAACGAGTTACCAGGCAAGCCAACCTCAAGCTTGTACAACGGCTCAATCTTTCCAACATCAAACAACATTGCTCCGTTTAATGTTCCCTTGCTGTTTCCGGCATACATCTTAAGATTTGTATAGTGGGTGGTAATTACACCAAATACCCCTTTCTCCTCTATGTTTGCCAGAATTGTCTCTGCAATTGCACCACCTGCGGCAGGCTCAGTACCTGTACCAAACTCATCTATAAGTACAAGTGAATTCTTTGTTGCTTTACGCAATATCTCACCCATATTGGTAAGATGAGAACTGTATGTACTCAAATCATTCTCAATAGACTGCTCATCTCCAATATCAATGAATATATTGTCAAAGATTCTGAATTCACTAACCTCACTAGCCGGGATAAGCATTCCCCACTGGAACATATATTGCAGCAGGCCAACTGTCTTAAGGCACACAGACTTACCTCCTGCATTAGGACCAGATATAACCAGAATATGCTTGTTAGGTGTAAGGGTAAGGGTTAATGGAACAATTGGCTTATGCTCTTTCTTTAATGCGGCCTCCAATATAGGGTGTCTTCCCTTTACAAGTTTAAGGGTATTCTCTACACTTAAAATAGGTTTACCAGCCTCCATTTGCAATGCCACCAAAGCCTTTGCCCTAATAAAATCTATCTCCCCTATAAATTTTGCCGCAACAATAAGCTCCGGCAAATATGGACGCAAGAAATTTGAGAATTCCATAAGAATTCTTGCTATCTCCCTCTGTTGTGCAAAATAGAGTTCCTTAACCTGATTGTTAAGTTCCACAACCTCTATTGGCTCAATGAACACAGTCTTTCCTGTAGCCGACTCATCATAGATAAAACCAGGCAATTTCTTTTTGTTCCCGGCAGCAACCGGGATAAGGATCCTGCCATCTCTGGCAGATACAGTAGCATCCTCATCTGCAATACCATCCTGCTGGGCCTTTTTTAGAATAGACTGAATCTTTCTTGAAATGGATCCCTCTTTTTCCCTAATGCTTTTTCTAATGTTATAAAGCTCAGCCGATGCATTATCCCTTATCTCTCCATGTCTGTCAAGAATCCCATCTATCCTCTCCCCAATCTGAGGGAAATACATGATTGGAGCGGCCATTGCTTTTAGATTTAGGTAACTCTCCTCCTTGCAATTCTTAAAGAAATTAAGAATACCCCTAAGGTTCTCTACAAATACAGCAAGTTTCTGCATATTCTCCAGAGAAATGGAAGAATACTCAACCTCAAGCGGAGAAAGATAC
>JAFYMJ010000178.1 GCA_017556665.1 Bacteroidales bacterium | reverse complement strand
CTCCTTAAACTTTCCTGTGTATATACTCCCTGCTGCAAGTACACCTATCATGGCAGTAGATGCAAGTTTTACACTCTTGCCTCTAATTACAACACTCTCCTCTGGAGATGTAGGATTCTTCTCTCCCAATATATTTGTAGCTTTATTTCCACTATCCCACCAATAATTGGCAGGAGTAAGATCTACATTTGCATACCAGGTCTTGTCATCCTTATACCAACTGTCAAAAGAGCTGTTGCCAACTTGTGCAGCCGCCTCTGTTGTAAATGTCTTTTCCTCTCCAACATCCTCACCAAGCACAGCTCTGTATTTATATGTTGTCTGAGGCTCCAAACCCTCTATAATAGCAGTAAATTTACTATCCTCTATAATGACATTTGATGTATACTTTGTCCAATTTGAATCAGTCTCTTTTCTATATTCAAAATATGGATCTTTCATACCAGATTGTCCTGCACCACTTACAACTGCATATTTTGCATATGCGTTAACAGAACCTGTTGCTACTTTGGATTCTGTCTTTACTACTATTACATCCCAAGTGTAAGTAGTATCGCCCAATTTGACATTAAAACTTACAACATCTCTAAAGTTCTTTACACTTTTTGGTTCCGGTGTTATTACAGATCCCAACTTTTCAAATTTTGCATCAATTACATCAAGGTTGGCTAAATCTGCACTCTCCGGCATTGTTACCAAAACAGATTTCTCAACCAAATCAAATATTGATGCACCAACCTGACCAGTAACCTTAAAGAACCTTTCAATCTGTTGCTTTGCAGATATGGTCCACAAATATTCCTGATAAGTAACCAATTTGAATGTTTTAGGTTCTGACAAATCTATATACTCAGATGGAGTTGGAACTATTTCTGCATCATTTGAAACAACAAAAGAGCGCAATTTCAATTTAGACAATTCCACACTCTCGTCAACCTCAACTGCCACGTTCCTACTCTTGTTGTCTATATCACATTTTGTCTGTCCCTCAACCTCAAAAGAGGTTATATCTGCTACAATAATAGGATATGGAATATCATTCTCAATACATGAGAATGACATCACCAAAACCAATAGAAATCCTGCTAACTTTCTCATAGATAGAATGCAACTCCTATATTGATAGAAAACAAGTCAATCTTGAAGTTGATACCACTTGACTCCAACTCTCCATGGTAAATCTGATTTCTTGTCTGCTCTATCTTCTTATACTTCAAACCCAATACATTTACGGAAGCCTGAACTGCCACATTGTTGGCAATAAAAGCTGTTATACCAGGAACAACACCAAGACTCAACTCAAAAATGTTCTGATATGTTCCGTTGATATCCTCACCTTTACCAGATCTCATTTTTCCTTGTCCTCCACCAACACCCAACTGGATCTCGTTAAATAGTCCAAATCTCTTGGACTTGCCCAATCCTATGTAGTTTCTGAATATTATTGCGCCGGTATAGACATGGCTCAAAGAATAAAAATCCTGAATACTAAGATTTATATCCAAATTCTCTCCCAAGTCCAAATCTGCATTATTTAACTTTATCATAGATCTCTTGTATGAGAATCTGGCACCCAAGCATAGGTTATCGCTAAAGAAGTATGCAAAATAAGGAGAGACTTTAAAATTGTAATAACTGCCGTCAATTCCTGTAAGCACTAAAACATCGTATGCATCAGATGAAAGCTCATTATAAGATAAGGCTCCTCCCCATAGCCATTGTCCCTTTGGAACAAATACGCTGTTCTCCACTCCCCTGTCAAATTTCTTTGCTCTCTCTCTTGTTGCTTTTTTCTTTGCTATTCTTGCACTGTCAAGTGATTGATATTTTTCATAATTAATATAATCTTGTGCATTCACACAAACCGGAATGCACAAGATTACACAAACTATAATTTTTATAAAGCTTTTACTCATAATCAGAATGTAAATTCAAACTCATCCACATACAATATACTGCCCTGTCCTCCTGTAAAGTAGTCACCATACTTACTTGATGAACATACAAGAACACAATATTTTGGAGTTCTCTTGTTTCTGTACTTCAACTCAATCTCAAATGGAATCATACCATTTGTATCTGTGTTTCTTGTAAGTGAACCATAAGCAATAATGTTAGGGTCATTTGCAAAATCAATGAATTGCTGTGTACTTGTATTTACTGTAAATGGAGAATTCCAGTCTGTCAATACACAATAAATTTCACAAATGTCGTTTTGACCCTTTAAGTCATTATATGGGCTGTTAGTTTTGTTTATTGCCACTGGAGAGTAGTCAAACCAACCTTTAAGTGTCAATGGTCTGCATGAATATGGTCTGCCAAAATCCAATGTTGCACCTGATGTTCCCTGTAGAGAGCCAAACTTACCAACATACACACTACCTGCAGCCAATTTGAACATAAACTTGGTTTCAAGTTTTGCAGATTTTCCTTTTATTACATTTGATGACTCTGGAGTAACATTGGTTACAATTCCGTTTGCGTTACTTGAATCCCACCACATCTCGTCAGTATTTGGATATGGATGATTGCCATTCCATGTATCAAAATTCATATTAGGTATCTGAAGAGCTTTCTCTGTAGTAAACTTAATTTCATTAGAAGCCTCTTTATCAGAAACGGTTCTGAATACATACTCGGTATCAGGGTCCAAACCTGTAATTTTCTTAGAGTAATTTGAACCATCTACCTGTAAACCATCTGTAACTTTTGTCCAGTTTGACTCACTAACCTTCTTGTACTCAAATCCTACTCCTGCAGGTTTATCTATTGTATTCCACATACCAAACAAGATGGCATGCTTAGCCCATGGCTCTACGCTAATTGAAGATGTCTCCACATCTGGGATTACTGTGAATTCAAAACTTGCATAAACCATTTGGTTTTGCTTGTCCAATGCACTCAAATCAAATTTATAGGCACCTAAAGGAAGAGATTTTACAAGGTTTGTAAAGTCAATGGTAACATCATTGCCACCCTCAACTACATCTGTCCATGTAATACCTGCACTGTTTATTGCACCTTTATCTGTTGTATTGATAGGGTTGAATGAACCTGGTATACCTTGGTTATACAATACTGTATTGTTATGATTTACACCTAAGCCTGCAAATCCAGCCTCAGATGTTACATTTACCTTAAACTCTCTGCTGCTGCCCAAACTTACAATCTGTGCATCACCTAATTCAAAGTTGACACCACTAATTACAGGTTTGTTCTTTTTGTTAAGGTTAATTACAAAGTTCTGGTCTTTTACCATCATTGTATCATCAATTGATACAGTAATATTAGTGGCACCAGCAGCCTCTTCTGTTGAAACTTTAAAGCTTAGTGTATAACAAGTCTTGTTCTTTACATCCTGAATAAGACCTTTAACAACTCCATCATAAATAGTACCAACATTGTTCTCCAGATATACAGAGTATGTAAGGTCATTGTTTGTAAATGCAAAATAACCATCTTTATCAATTGTATTGTCACTTGCACCCTCCTCATACTTGTACACTAGAGAGCCTTTGTTTGATGGATTCTCTACTGTTACATACACTTTCTTAAAGTTGGATTTTATTGACTCATCCAACTCAATCTTTACCATTACGTTACTTATATAGCAAACTACATTGGCTGTTGCTGTTGCATTTGCCACAACCTCTACATCCTTAGTTCCACTATAGAAAGGGGAATCCCAACCGGCAGCCACATTCTCACCTGTTGTTGCATTAATTTTATATGCACCAGGTTTTAGCTTAATTGGCTTACCCTGCAATTCTCTATGATCTGTGTAGCTTTCAACCGCCTTGCCGGCAGCATCCAAAATATCAAAAGCATACACTTCGCCTGGAGCTTTTGTCTCTATATTTATCTCTTCATTTGCAGAAAGATTCATTTTCAAATAACCGTAGCCCTCTTTGAAAATGCTCTCATCCTTGCTGCATGAAAATACAGAAGTCAACAGAACCAGTGATAATATTATATTAAAACTCTTTCTCATAATAATTCAGTTATTCCAAAGTTGGAACTTACGGTTTTGTTTGAATTGAAACTACTACAGAATTTTTCGCTCCTGCGTTATCTGTTACCTCAACTGTAAAGTAACTTGTAGCCACTTGACCTCCGGAAATCATGTATAGCATATTAATAAAACTTCCAATGGCAAAAGTATGCTCTTTTTTACCTTTAATAGGGGTCTCTCCAATTGTATCATCGGGAATAAGACCTAAATCTATAAGACCTTGCTTTCTCTCCTGCTCCTCTTGGGATGTACCAAAATCTGTAATACTGAAATTGGTTCCCAAACCTATATCTGTCAAATCTTGAGCAGAGATAACCGCAGACTCAATTGCAACATCAATATGCTCAATAGTCTTGTCATTCAATGCTCTAATAATCAAGTTAACCTGAGCACTGCTGCATTGCTCCATACCTTCAAATACATAATTGTATGTTCCCTCAACCGATACAATTTCTGGAATGGCAGTATCTTGAGAACCACCACCTTCACCCTCGCCAGGATTTTCACCAGGGTTCTCGCCACCCTCACCAGGATTTTCACCAGGGTTCTCGCCACCCTCACCAGGGTTTTCGCCAGGGTTCTCGCCACCCTCACCAGAGCCGTTATTATCCTCATCCTCTACAGGAGTCTCATCCTCACCAGGGATAACAACTTCCTCATCTCTGTTGTTCACGCTATAGTCTACGTCAATGCTTACTGAACCAAAATCAACCTCACCAACCTCTTGTACATCAAATGTAAGCACATGGTGATCCTGAGAGTTACAAGAATTAAGCTCCAAGTAGTGGTTTACCTCTTTACCGTCCAATTTTCTGGTAGCTTTAACGTGTACAGTAAGTTTACCGCTACCTACTTTAAAGTAACCACTCTTATCAGCCTCTATGATTGATTTTGTATACTCCAAGAAACCATCTTGATTTCCATTGCTTACCACAATTACAAAATCATCGTTAAGCTCATTGATAAAATTGTCTGTACATTTGATGGTAACTTTCATATTGGTAAGTTTACATACCACATTTGCAGATGTTACCTTTCCAGACTCAATTGTAAAATCTTTCTTACCATTATATATAGGTTGAGCCCATGCAGCCTCTTTGTCGCCAGTTGTACCAGCCTCCAATGTATAGTCACCCGGCTCCAACTCAACAACATTAGGTGCTTGAGAATATTTAGCATACTCCTTTACAATTACATCACCTTTCCATATTCTGATTCTTAAATCAGCAACTGCTACTGCATCCTCTGATTTTGTAACTACAGAGAATGCACCCTCCTGTTTAACACTCAAGGTTACTTTACCTGTCTCTTTTCCATCCCCAGGATTCTCTACCTCTGGTTTCCAGATGTTGTCTTTTTCGCAACTTGCAAAGAATATTACCAACAATGGTAAAATCAATAATAACTTTTTCATATCTATTTTATATATTTTTCTCCTTTATTAATAAACCAATTCTATATCATCCAATTCTAGCCATGATCCCGCATGAGCTGTTACGCTTGTTCCACCCAACTCAAAACTTTCGCTTGTAGATACAGAACCATCGCCATAACATGAACTGAAACGGATAAATATCTTTGCAGCTTTTTTATCCAGAACAGAATAAGTGTAGTTTAGAGTATATTTTGTCCAATTACCGGCAGCCGGGCCATCTGACACCACTCCTTCTGCAATTACATTTCCTGCAGAATCCTTAACCCATGTATGAACAAAGAATTTGTTATCATCTGTAGGATTATATTTATAATAGAAAGTAAGTGCAGTTGGTCTGCTTGCAAAAGAGTGTCCTTCCTCACTCACATTTCCACTATTATCTGCTTTACCAATCCAGATCTCCCCCTCATAGTTTGTACCTATAGCTGTTCCATCGGTGTTTCCATTTCCTATATTAACAACAAACAGCTTAGCCGCTTTGCTTCCGCTGTGGGCACTTGTAGTATATCCCGATGACGGGAAATTCTTACACCATGTAGAGGTCCAGCCTGTATGGCCATTTGGCATACTTTGTCTGCTGTTACAAGCCCACCAAGAATCTGTATCACCGCTATTGTATGGAAGATACCATGTTCTTGTATACTTGCCTCCTCCTAAAGCGCCACCCGCTGGAGTAAAATCTGTCTTAACAGTCTGATACTCCTCAAAACCGCTGTTACCAACCTGTGCAGCAGCCTCGGTTGCAGCACTTTGCTCTGCCGACAATGTATATCCGTTATACCTTGCCCTGAACTTGTAGGTTGTACCAGGAGTCAACCCTGTCACTTTAACACTTTTGGCACCATTTCCAGAACTTATAACCTCTGCCGCTGCAGCATTCCAGCCATTACCGCCATTGTACTCCAACTGCAAAAGATTCAAGTCACCATTGCTTGTGGTCATTGTTACATTTGCCCATCTTGCCCACATATCATAATTGTTTATGCTGGCAACCTGCACATCAGCTTTATTGACCTTTATACTGAAAGTATAATCTGTCACAAGCCCTTGACCATCTGTTAAAGTTATTTTAAAGGTGTTTATATCACTATCATTTATATACACCAGTTTCTTGGCAACATCCTTAAAATCTATGAACGCCAATTTTTCTCCGTTCATGTTTTTAAGCCACTGCAAACCACAACCCTCAAGAATAGCTGACGCAGCATCGTTAAGATTAGCCAAATCTACATTAGAAGGCCATCCTTTTCCCGACAAATACTCAGATTGTGTTTCCAAAACGCATGAAGCAATATAACCTTGGGCATTAAGGTCTAATCTTGCTCCAGTATCATTACCATCAATTAATGTAACAACACCTCCAGTGATATTGTCAGAAGAGATTTTAGGAGCATCTTTTGCCAATGTCTGAGACGGAATAATAACATCCTTCTGCTCATGACCCATCTCTGAGTCTATACTGAAAGTGACATTCAAATCACCTTTGGCAGCCTCTTTAGTATCAATCTTTAGAGTTATAAGGTCATTAGGATTACCCACTATATCCAAAGCAGATGTACTTACTCTTCTAGTCTGGCCTGTACTCTTGCTTGTAAGGTAGAATACAAATTTGATAGTACCGGCTGGAATATATCCGGTTCTTGTCTCTGTCTTTACAAAAGTAAGACTGTCAGCAAAACCTTTTCTGTACGCCTTAACAGTATAATCGCTATACTCTGCTATAACATTTGGTCCCCATTCTGTCTTTAAACCAACATTAGCTTGTTTGCCGGTAAGCGACAATGTTGTTGTTTGTTGGCCTTCAACTTTAAAGTACTTCTGGTCCGCAAAATAAATTGCATCAAATCCAGTAGCTGTTGAATCTCCGTAATAGGCTTTAGCCATAAAAGTTCCCTCATTGAACTTTACTTTTTCACCTTTTACCTCCGAGAATTTTTTCCACTTTTTAAACTTAACCCATTTGGAATTATACACTTCCAACGAAAAATCATTAGGATCCAAATTAAGGTCTTCGCTTGCCTTTACCTGAGTTGTAGAGTTTGAGACACCCAAATTGAACTCTACAAGTCCCTCATCTTTAGATAGCCCGTTAATGTCAACATCATTGAAAATATCACCACTGCAAGAGGCAATACTTACAATTGTCAACAAGGCAATAATTGTTCTAAAACGCTTCATTTCTTAAATTATAAAAATCAACCGCAAAGGAAAGCAAATATTTATTCACTAACAATAGTTTTTTTACATTCTTTATTTACATTTTTATAGATTTTTTGCCAAAATGTATATTTTTACATACTTTCGCATTCAAATTTTGCTTTATTTATGAAAAATACAGAAGAAAATGTCCCAAGGTACGATTTACCTGTAGATTTTGTTGTAGACAATTCCATTGACGGAAGCATCCTTAACTTTTACAAGCAGTTTCCCTGTAAAATCAAAGCCGGTGTTTTTGCACTTTGTCTGCAAGGAGAGTTAAAGGCTAGGATAAATCTGAATGAGATTACAGCCAGGCCCAACGATTTTGCCATAGTGATACCTGGCAGTTTTTTTCAAATTTTAAGTGCATCTCCAGACGCCAAAGTTGCAATTATTGCATTTTCGTCCCAATTCATAAATAATGCAAACTTCTGGAAACTTATCACCACAAATCTGTCGGCAATACTCAAACATCCTGTATTGTCAATAAGGGCAGATCAGGCAAATTTTATATCTAACGCAATTACTACTATAAAGCAAGCTGTTGAATCCCTACCTCAACTTATTGATTCAGAAAACATTAAATCTACACTAAACCTGTTCTATAAAATTTTAAAAGCTGTGTATGAACAGACATACAAGCACTCAGATGAGAAACAGCCTAGAGAATTCCAGGTTCTTGGTGAATTCTTGAAACTTCTTTTTGAACACTATCATACAGAAAGAAAGGTATCATACTATGCAGATGCTGTAAATCTGACCCAATCACACTTTTGTGCAACAGTAAAAAAGGCAACAGGAAAGACTGCTCAGGAAATAATTAGGGAAATGATTATTACCGACGCAAAAACCCAATTAAAGAATACAGATGCAAAAATAAACAAGATTGCCTCTTCGCTGGGATTCAGTTCATCTGCATTCAACAGATATTTTGCTGAATATGTCAATATGACTCCTTTAGAATATAGGAATAGTTAACATTTTTACTATCTTTGCCGATTGAAACAAAAACCTGAATTTTATATTTTTATTTTATGGCATTTACAAACAATGTGATGATAGTTCGTCACGGACTTCTAGCTAAACTTGTAAAGTTATGGAAAGAAGATAAATTGGTAGAAAACATTGACAGACTACCTATTGAACTAAGTCCAAGAAAGGCAAAGGTAATTGGACGTTGCTGTACTCATAAAGAGAGAGCTGTCTGGAAATACAAATCTCTGCCTCTTTTAGGATTTGACATGTCAGATGAGAAAGATGAGTTGACACCTCTTTCTGCATATGCAAAAGAAGCCCTTACAAGAGAGAAAAACCTTAAAGACAATATTGTATGTGTGGTAGATGAGGCTTGTTCTTCATGTCACCAGGTTAACTATGAGATTACAAACTTATGTAAAGGCTGTGTAGCAAGAAGCTGCTACATCAACTGTCCAAAAGACGCCATAAGATTCAAAAGTAACGGGCAGGCAGAAATTGATCATGAGACATGTGTAAGTTGTGGCATTTGTCATCAAAGCTGTCCATATCACGCAATTGTATACATGCCTATTCCATGTGAGAATGTATGTCCGGTTGGTGCAATAAGCAAAGATGAGTATGGAATTGAGCATATTGATGAGAGCAAATGTATATATTGTGGCAAGTGTGTAAATGCATGTCCTTTTGGTGCCATCTTTGAAATATCTCAAACTTTTGATATTCTTCAAGCTATAAGACGTGGAGAGAAAGTTGTTGCAATGGTTGCCCCTGCAATCCTAGGACAATTCAGTGAGCCTATTGAAAAAATATATGGAGCAATTAAAGAGATTGGATTTACCGATGTTATTGAGGTTGCTCAAGGTGCAATGGAGACAACAGAGAAAGAGGCTCATGAGCTTTTAGAGAAGTTAGAGGAAGGCCAACCATTCATGACTACCAGCTGTTGTCCATCATACATAGAGCTAACCAAGAAACATGTTCCAGATATTCAAAAATATGTTTCAAGTACAGGTTCTCCTATGTATTATACAGCCCTTATTGCAAAAGAGAAATATCCTGATGCAAAGACTGTATTCATTGGACCATGTATGGCCAAAAGAAAAGAGGCTAAAGACAATCCTAATGTAGATTATGTATTGACATTTGAGGAGCTTGCTTCCATCATTGGAGGTTTGGACATAAATATAGATTCTGTTACTCCATACTCAATGACATTTGCATCTGTAAAAGAGGCTCATGGCTTTGCAGCAGCAGGTGGAGTTACTCAAGCTGTGAAAGTATTCCTAAATAAAGCAGATCTTAATGCTCTACAAGTGTCAAACTTGAACAAAAAGAATATTGGTCTGCTAAGAGCTTATGCAAAAACAGGAAAATGCCCATCTCCATTCATTGAGGTTATGGCCTGCGAGGGTGGTTGCGCTGCAGGTCCTTGTATAAGGACAGACAAGGCCACATCTCAGAAGAGATTACAACAAGCTCTAAAGAAATTTGATTAGAATAAAAAAGTTGCTTTTTACAAGCAACTTTTTTATTTTTGCAATCAATGAAAGCAAAACATCATAAAATTACTGTTTACAAACCAACGGCTAATCTGGCTATTGGTGTGATGTTGTATGCACGAATGCGAATGCATCGTTAAGATGCTTTCACATACTCTATTTTAAAGTATTTGGCACTGTGCCGGATCCTTTACCCTTTTTAATAAAACATCCCTTTAAAAATTTCATTTATGTCACAATATAAATTTGACACATTACAAGTGCGTGCCGGTGCACAGCCCGACAAAACAACTGGAGCTTGTATTACACCTATATATCAGACCACAGCCTATGCCTTCAGAAATGTAGAGCACGGAAAAAAATTGTTTGAGCTGGAGGAGGACGGCAATATATACACCAGATTAAGTAACCCAACAACAGATGTTCTTGAAAAGCGGATTGCAATTCTGGAAAAAGGTTCTGCAGCAGTTGCAGCGTCCAGTGGAATGAGTGCCCAATTCCTTGCAGTTACAGCAATTTGCGATGCAGGAGACAATATAATCAGTTCAATATCTCTATATGGAGGCACTTTCAACCAGTTTAAAGTAACACTTCCAAAGCTTGGTATAAATGTAAAAT
>JAFYMJ010000177.1 GCA_017556665.1 Bacteroidales bacterium | reverse complement strand
CAGTAAAAACAAAACATATATATCTTTTCATATCTGCCTCAATTCTTTGTTAAACATTATCTCCCCTCTGGCCAGAAATCTGGTCTGGTTGCATTTGAATACAGCCTGCAGTCTGCACATGTTGCACTTGCCCAATAAACCTCATTCTTGTTTACCACACCCTTCTCTGTCTCTCCATATCTTACCGGAACAACTCCAGAAGTATATAAATCCAGCCATTGGTCTGGCGGATAAGTCTCATCTGTACACAGATGGCTATATATGGCATGCTCCTGCCAATAGACAAACCTTCTTATTGTTGTTTGTGTAGTTACATTCACATAACCCAACACATTCTCCTGCGGATTTGTATCGCAAACAATATTACCCCTTATCTCATTTGGCATTGGAGCAAAAAGGCCACCTGTACCGCTAATGCTGGCCTTTATCCCCTCCCAATATTTATACGCCTCTTTATCCAACGCAGTTTGGGTAACTGTAAGAGCATATAAAGATGAAAGGCGCCTGTCGGTAGCAGCTACCGAATTCAATCTCTCCTTATAAATTACATTCTTTGAGAGTTTCTCAGTTGATGCAATATAAATATCCTTAGAAACACCCTTACTGTAGCAGACACTTCTTCGGATTCTCTCTGTTTCTGTAAGATCTTTCAAGACTATTGTATTGTCCACAAGATTTTTCTCTGCCCTCAAATATGGAATAAGTGGGGCATTGCTTTCCCAATTCTCCTCAAAGCTCCATTTACAGTACAAAGGATCAGAAGCATTGTTGTGAGTTGACACCTCAAACTGAACAGCCTGTCTGTCTTTTGATATAGAGAAAGTGATACTGTCTATCTGTGGTGATTGGCAAACCTCCTTAAATGCAGACCTGTACTCACCTCTGCCAGGTATTGAGACACACAGTCTGTACTTGCCGTTCATTGGCAAGTTCTCTGTATTTATCTCTATATAATTCCAAAGCACAGTACCACTCCATATATCTCCATTCTGGTTCTCAACCCACGCAGTAACACCAGAAAAATCATAAAAAACCTCAGATTCTATCCCCTCAAATACAGTTTGGGTAAACCCTACTTTAACAACAGTTGTCCCACCTGCTATAATATCACCCTCAATTACAACAAGAGGTTTGTCCAATCCCTGCAACTGGTCACTGTCGGGCTCAAAATCATATACACAACCACCCATTACAATTGCCATAACAACAGCAAGTACAATTTTTATATATCTTCTTTCCATAACTCACTCCCCCTTAGAATTTGAAATTTAAGTTAATATAAGGTATAGGTGCTCCAAAAATACAAAGCTGATGACCATGTATCTGGCCATTATCATCTGTATCAAAATAAACAGAGTACACATTCTTTCTTCCTGTTACGTTATATACACCTATAGAGAAAGAAAAATGGGTAAACGCATTCAACCTATGGGTTGGCTCAATGTTCAATGCCAGATCAAGACGCATATAATCTGGTATTCTGTACGAGTTCCTGTCTGAATAATACAATCTGTAACCACCTCCATACTGATATTTTGCAGCAGGTACAGTTATTGGCCTTCCTGTTGAATAATCTGCATTTGCAGAGATGCTCACCCTATGGGTAAACTTATAGTTTGCAACAAGTTTTGCATCATGGGGCTTGTCATATGATGCACTGTACCATTTTCCACCATTTATTGCATTCACACCCTCCTGATCCCTATCTCTAAGCTGAGTCTTTGAATATGTGTAAGATAGCCATCCGTTTAGCTTTCCAACAGACTTTTTAAGCAGCACCTCAACACCATAAGCACGTCCTTGTGTTATAATCACATCTTCTGCAATATTCTTGTTCATAATAATTACAGCACCACTCTTGTAATCAAGGTAATTGTCCATCCGCTTGTAATAACCCTCTACAGAAGCCTCCACTTTATTATTGAATATTGTTGCATAAAATCCACCCGCTGCCTGCCATCCGGTTTGAGGCTTTATATCCTTGTCACTCAATTTCCAGATATCTGTAGGAGAAACCGAAACAGAGTTAGACAACATATGGATATACTGGCTCATAGTATTTACACCAGCCTTAAAGGAGATTTTATCTGTAAGCATTACCCTTCCCGACAACCTGAATTCAGGAGCAACATAGAACTTGTTTGAGTTGAACATAGATAACCTCACTCCAAAATCCAATGAAACCCTCTCCGAAATTCTCCAATTGTCACTCAAATATGCAGATGCCTCAATTCCAGATTCGGTAGGGATTATATTTGGAGAAACCAGAGACTCACTTCCATAAGGAAGATAACTGCCTGGAGCAAGATTATAATAAATTGCATCTGCACCATATGTTATTGAGTGTTTCTGACTCAATAAAGATTTGAATTTAAGTTTTCCATAACCCTGCTGGATCTTAAATGAAAGCTCATAAGCTTTTACAGGATTATATTTGTCTTTTGTAGAATAATTGTACCTGTCATATCCTGTGGTAAATTCCATAGAGGTTTTGTCTCCAAAATTGCTTTTCCACTTGAAAGACGCGTTTGCATTCTGGTAATTATAGGTAGTATCGGGACTAAAACTGAAATCATCAATAGAGTAATACCCGTTTACATGAATTGAATTCTTCTCATTGAATCTGTGGGTTATTCCAGCTGTAACATCGTAAAACGATGCTGTACCATTGTTATAATCGCTGTCTTCTGGCAACAAAGAGAGCATCCAATCAGAATATGTAGCCCTACCACCCACAATAAATGTTGTTTTCTTGCTAATAGGTCCCTCTACATGTCCCCTTGCTGTAAGAAGTCCAACACCAAGTGAACCTGTAATCTTCTTGTTGTTTCCCTCTCTGCTGTTCACATCAAGAACAGAAGATATTCTTCCACCAAACTCAACAGGTATGGAACTCTTGTACAACTCAATGTCACTAACTATGTCGGGATTAAAACCAGAAAACATTCCAAACAGATGGGATGGGTTATACACTGTTCCCCCATTGAACAAAACAAGGTTCTGGTCTGTAGCACCTCCCCTTACATTAAATCCGCTTGAGGCCTCTCCAACAGATTTTACACCAGGAAGCGTAAGGATAATTTTAACCACATCAGACTCACCAAACACCATTGGAACATTCTTTATCTTGTCCATTCTAACCTTCTCAACTCCTATCTTATTGTTCCT
>JAFYMJ010000176.1 GCA_017556665.1 Bacteroidales bacterium | reverse complement strand
TGCATTACAAACAGCATATTCTTAAATTCAATCCAATTTTTCTTGTCTAACCTATATATATTTCTGCAATTGTAATGAGATTTAAGGCTTGAAAGCAGACATACATTCATATTTGCATTTTTAAGCATGTTAAACGCACATTGTGTATAACATAAGCCACTTTGCAGTTCTACTGTAACGGAATCAGTTGAATAACAGATATCCACACCACAGCTCCGCTTGCCCCAATAGATAAAATTTTTCTTTACAGCTTTTATAAAACTCATTGCTGTGTCCATACTCCCACTTGAATACAGTATAGAGAAAAAACTGCGGAAAATGACAAATTCATTTACTCTTATATTGTAGAATAATGAGAACCTACAGATAACAAGAAGCAAGACAAATATTGGAACAGAATTTCCTATGATATCCTCATTCTTGAACAATACAACCTTTGAATAAAAGTTTTCCATTTTCCGCAGTTCAAAAAGCTTCTGCAATTATATGAAAGCATAAAAAAATGGCATTGACAAAAAGTAAAAACTTTAAAGTTTGATGGTAAATTCTAATTGTAGTTGTCAAAAAAAAGAAGTAAATTTGTAAAATTGTGCACACGCACACTTAGATTATTGAAAAAACTTTAAAATCAAATACTTATGATTCTATTCTTTAGTACTCCCAGCAGTACTGTTTTAGCAGTAAAGACCCAACAGTCTCTTGATGCACAAAATATAGAGGCATTAAAGTGGCTATTTGGCAATGCGCAATTGCTTTCAGACAATAATACTCCAGTAAATGTTGTAGAGGGCACATATGTTGGTCCAAGAAGGGAGATGATTACTCCATGGAGTACAACAGCTGTTGAAATTACCCAAAATATGAACATCAACGGTATTGAGAGAATTGAGGAGTTTTTCCCAGTAGCTCAATCTATGGATAGCGAGCCTCAATATGACAAGATGCTTCAAAGATTATATAAAGGACTGAATCAAGATATATTTACAATTGACAACCAACCAGAGCCTGTTGTTTACATAGATGATTTTGAGGCTTACAACAAACAGGAAGGTTTGGCTCTTAATCCCGATGAAATTGAGTACCTGAAAGGATTGAGCAAAAAAATTGGAAGAGGTTTGACAGATAGTGAGGTATTTGGATTTTCACAAGTTAACAGTGAGCACTGCCGTCATAAAATATTCAACGGAGTATTTATAATTGACGGAAAAGAGATGGAGAGTTCATTATTCAAAATGATTAAGAAAACAAGTAATGAAAACCCTAATCTTATAGTAAGTGCATACAAAGACAACTGTGCATTCCTTGAGGGACCTAAAGTTGGTATGTTCCACCCAACATGTGGCAGCAAACCATCTGAGTTTGTGGTTAAGGAAGAAGATACAGTAATCTCCCTAAAAGCAGAGACACACAACTTCCCTACAACAGTAGAGCCATTCAATGGAGCTGCAACCGGTAGTGGTGGTGAAATCAGAGATAGAATTGCCGGTGGTAAAGGCAGTTTCCCAATTGCAGGAACTGCTTGTTATATGACATCATATCCAAGATTCAACAACGGAGTAGAATCTACAGCAGGTATCAACCCTCATCTTTCAACAGACAAACCTGGTGAAGGTGCAGCTGACCTTAATGATGCATCTTGTGCTGCTGCAATGGCTGTTGGCAGAGACTGGGAAAAGAGCGAGCCAAGAAAATGGTTATATCAAAGTCCTCAAGAGATCCTTACCAAAGCATCAAACGGTGCAAGTGATTTTGGCAACAAGTTTGGACAATGTATCATTTGCGGTAGTTTGTTGACAGCTGAATATGATGGAACAGCTGAGCAACCTGCAAAATATGCATTGGCCGCACCTCAAAGAAAATTTGGTTTTGATAAAGTTATAATGCTTGCCGGTGGTGTTGGCTTTGCCAAAAAACGTGATGCATTAAAAGAGTCTCCAGCTGTTGGTGATAAAGTTGTTCTATTAGGTGGAGACAACTACAGAATTGGAATGGGCGGTGGTGCAGTAAGTAGTGTTGACACAGGCCAATATGCCAATGCAATTGAGCTGAATGCTATTCAAAGATCCAATCCGGAAATGCAAAAAAGAGCGTATAACGCCATCAGAGCCATAGCAGAAAGTGATGTAAACACAATCATCAGTGTTCATGACCATGGTGCAGGTGGACACCTTAACTGCTTGTCTGAGCTGGTTGAGGAGACTGGAGGAAACATTGATATCAGTAAATTACCTGTCGGCGACCCTACCCTTTCACTTAAAGAGATTATTGGCAATGAGAGCCAGGAGAGAATGGGTCTTGTAATGCAAGAAAAAGATGTTGCTGAGTTAAAAGCTATTGCAGATAGAGAGCGTGCTCCTATGTATGTAATTGGTGAAACAACAGGTAAACATAACTTTACTCTAAAGAATGAGAAAACAGGAGAGGCTGCCATTGATTTGGCTATGTCAGACATGTTTGGCAGTGCCCCTAAAACATACATGGAAGATAAAACAAACGAGTACAGCTATGCACCACTTGATTATAGCTTTAAAAAGTTTGAGTATTATCTTAAACAAGTTCTTCAATTGGAGAGTGTTGCATGTAAAGATTGGTTGACAAATAAAGTTGACCGCTCGGTAACTGGTCTTATTGCAGGTCAGCAAACTTGCGGAGAGATTCAGCTTCCACTAAACAATCTGGGTGTAACAGCAATTGGCTACAATAACAAAGAGGGTATTGCAACATCTATGGGACACGCTCCGCTTGTGGCTATGGTGGATTCAGCTGCAGGTTCAAGAATGGCAATTGCAGAGGCTCTTACCAATGTTGTTTGGGCACCACTTAAAGATGGAATTAAAGGCATCTCTTTAAGTGCAAACTGGATGTGGCCTTGTAGAAATGAGGGTGAGGATGCAAGATTGTTCAGTGCAGTTAAAGGAGCAAGTGATTTTGCTTGTGCTTTAGGTATAAATATCCCAACAGGTAAGGACAGTATGAGTATGACTCAAAAATATCCAAACGGAGAGAAAGTCCTTTCACCTGGTACATTGATTGTTTCTACTGTAGCTCCTGTAACAGATGTATACAGCGTTGTACATCCAAACATTCAAGAGAATGAGAACAGTTCATTGCTATATATTCCATTTGCAAATGGAGCAGCCATTAGCGGTGCAGATAAAGACGCAGTTTCTAAAGAGAGCTTCCCATTGGGAGGATCTGCGTTTGCACAAATTATTGGCAAGATTGGTAATGTGACACCAGATATTGACAACCCTGAATATTTCAAAAAATGTTTTGATGCAATTCAAGAGCTTGTGGGCAAAGGCTTGTTGCTTGCCGGACACGATATTTCTGCCGGTGGTTTGATTACAGCTGCATTGGAGATGTGCTTTGCAAATACCAAGGGTGGTTTGGCAATCAATGCTAAAGTTCTTCAAATGCTTGCAGAGGCTTACGAGGCAGAAAATGGAACAAGATGCTTTGCATGCCAAGGCAAAACAGCAGAAGAACTTATCTTCAGAACATTGTTCAGTGAGACTCCAGGTGTTCTTGTTCAAGTTGACAACAGCAAGCTTGATGAGGTAAGCAAATACATTAATGTAATTGATGCCCCTATTGCAGCAAATGTTGCTATTCCTGGTGCAAAAGCATATGTTATTGGTAGTTATCTACCTGCACGCAAGATTGTTCTTACAGAGTGTGGAAAAATGGCAGATGCAGTATCAAGCTGTACAAATGGTGCAATTTCACTAAGTATAGATTCTTATAGAGATATTTGGTACAAGACTTCATACTTGTTTGACATTAGACAAGTTGGTGAGAAATGTGCTAAAGATCGTTTCCAAAACTACAAGAACCAACCTCTTGTATATAAATTCCCAGAGACATTCACTGGTAATATGGAACAATACAAGACAGAGGGAAATGCCCCTGTTGCAGCAATCATAAGAGAAAAAGGTTCTAATGGAGACAGAGAGATGGCCTGGGCTCTACACCTTGCCGGTTTTAAGGTTAAAGATGTTCATATGACAGACCTTATTCACGGTAGAGAGACATTAGAGGAGGTTAAGATGATTGTATTTGTTGGAGGATTCTCTAATGCCGACACATTAGGTTCAGCTAAAGGTTGGGCAGGTGCGTTCTTGTATAACCAAAAGGCAAAAGCTGCACTGGATGCATTCTATGCAAGAGAAGATACTATGAGTTTGGGTATCTGCAACGGTTGTCAGCTAATGGCTGAGCTAGGTCTTATCACCCCTACTCAAAGAGAACTTTCACCTAAGATGATTCACAACAATTCTCACAAATATGAGAGTGCATTCGTTGGTGTTACAATTGAGCAAAGTCCATCAATTATGCTTAATAGCCTAAGTGGAAGCAAACTTGGTATTTGGGTAGCTCACGGAGAGGGTAAATTCTCGTTCCCTACACAAGAGGCTGCAGGATATACATTTGGTGACAACAACTCTAACCCATACAACTGGAATGACTTTAAAGTTGCTGCAAGATATACATACAATGCATATCCAGCCAATCCAAATGGTTCTCCAGAGGGTATAGCCGGCATTTGTAGTGCAGATGGCAGACACCTTGCAATGATGCCTCACCCAGAGCGTTGCTTACGTCCATGGAACTGGGCACACTATCCGGCAGACAAACTTAAACAAGAAGTTACACCTTGGATTGAGATGTTTGTAAATGCACGCAACTGGTGTATGAGTAAATAGATAATAGTCCAAATTCATAAAAAGAGAAGCCAAAACAATAGGCTTCTCTTTTTTGTTTGTAAAAAAATGAATAACTTTATAGAGACTAAAACGGAAAAGTATGGCTAAAGAGAAAAAATTACCCAAAATTTTTGTGCTGGACACAAATGTTATCCTGCACGACCATAGAGCTATTTACAATTTTCAGGAAAATGACATTGTAATTCCGGTTGCCGTTATAGAGGAGTTGGATAAATTCAAGAAGGGAAATGACACCCTGAATTTCAACGCCAGAGAATTTGTAAGAACAGTAGATGAGATATCAGACTCCCGCCTGTTCAATGGATACGGCTACCCGCTTGGCAAAAATCTGGGGACCATTTCCATTTCCATTAACAGGCCATTTCCAAAAGATATGGAGAGCATCTTTAAGGATGATACACAAGACCACAGAATCCTCTCCACATCCATCTGGTATAAACATAATTATCCCGATAGAGTTGTTGCCCTTGTAACCAAAGATGTAAATTTAAGGATGAAGGCAAAGGCTCTTGGAATGATGGCTCAAGATTATCTTACAGACCACATTAAAGAGGAAAAATTCAAACAGAATCAGGATAGAGTTATTCCAGTAAGGGGACTTGATCCAAAACTGCTTAATAAACTTGGAGAATCCCCAGAAGGTTTGACATTAGATGAGTTAAGGTACAAAAGGCCCCCTTGCAACCAATTATACAGATTTAAAGTGGATAAAGGGGAAGAGATTCTTGCAAGATATGACGATTATACAAAACGCATTGTAAGGGTTGATCCAATGACCGCATTTGGAATATCACCTAGAAACGATGAACAAACCTTTGCCCTGGATGCCGTTCTTAATCCAAACATCAAACTAATTTCATTAACTGGAACAGCAGGTACTGGTAAAACATTGCTTGCCCTTGCAGGAGCTTTGGCCCAGGCAGATTTATATGACCAGATTTTATTGGCAAGACCTGTAATCCCGCTACAGAATCAGGAAATAGGATTCCTTCCTGGTACAGCCAATGAAAAAATTGGTCCGTATATGCTTCCATTGTACGATAATCTTGCAGTAATCAAAAAGAACTTTAAAGACAACAGCAGAGAGAACATACAAATTGAAGATATGCTCAGAAGAGAGAAGCTGCTTATTTCTCCGTTGGCATATATAAGGGGACGCTCACTGTCAAATGTGTTCTTTATTATTGATGAGGCACAGAACCTTACTCCACACGAAGTTAAAACCATTATAACCAGAGC
>JAFYMJ010000175.1 GCA_017556665.1 Bacteroidales bacterium | reverse complement strand
CAGAATAGACAACAGGTCAATGAAACTCTTGATAGTTGTCCTTGGTGTCCGGAAGTAGCTTTCTCCAATCTTATTGTAACAATGGTGCAGGAATGCCAGCAATGCTTCATCGGGAAGAAGATAGTTCTCTTCATTACCGTTGGCAAAGACATGCCTGAGGTTCATAAGAAGAAGATAAAGTTCCTCTTTTGTAAGACTTGTTAGTCTCAGTACCACTGAGTTATAATCTGTTACACCAAGCTGTTTAGAGAATGAATTCTCAGTTAATCTTGAACGCAATGCCTCATAACTGTACAGACCTCTTATATTGTCTGTAAGGACTTCTGGAGTGCCGCCCATTATGAAACCTATATTTGAGAAGGTTCCCTGAAGGGTGTTGTTAAGCATGCTGAGAATTTCCTCATAGTTGGCTTTACGGGAAACACTGTTGGGAATTTTGTATAGGTTGACCATCTCATCCATGCAGATAAGAAGTCCTTTATATCCTGCTTTTCTTACAAGAACTGAGTAAAGTTTGAGGGTATTATAGAATGATGCATCACTAATGAATTCCCTCAATCCCAATTCTTTTAATGTATCTGTCTTTGTTGTATATCCTGCTTTAAGCCATTTGAGTGAGCTGTTCATCAGATCCTGATTGCCATTCTCATAACCTTCCAAATATTTTTTAATGACAGTAATGAAGCTGTATCCACCTGTATAGTCGCTTAGCTCATTGAGCTTCTCAGCTATAATATCATATGCATTTTTGCTAGTTGAGATGGCTTCTTCTTTGGCATTTGAAATGAATCTCTCAAGAATATTCTGCAGAGCATTGCCATCAGGCTTTGTACGGGTAGACAAATTATTGATCATCTCAGCCAAAAGCATTCTTGGCTGTCCGTCCGATCCGTGCAGTCTTTTGGTAGGTGAGAGGTCTGCATGCATCGTTACAAGACCTTTCTCTAATGCAATGCTTCTTACCAACGACAAAAAGAAGGTCTTTCCAGATCCGTATTCTCCAATAACGAATCTGAAGGATGTGCCACCCTCAGAAATGGTGTCAATATCCTTAATGAATGATTTCAACTCCTCGCTGCGTCCAACCTGAATATGCTGAAGTCCGGCACGTGGTACCACACCAGATTTGAGTGATTGGATAATTGTTTCCCTTTCTTTTGCTTTAATTGGTCTGCTCATATCAATTGTTCTTTATATTCGGTTGTAACGTAAATAGTATCCCCATCCTCTTCCACTACAATATCATCCACTTTTGAGTATGCGTAATCATTTATCTGTTCCAGCATATTTCCAATCATAACATTGGCACCAAGCAGTTCCTGCACCTCTTCTCTTTGCCATGTGTCTTTCTCCAATAGCTTTTGTAGTGCTTCAACTACTGCATTGCTGGTTTTGCTATCGGGAAGATGAACCTCCTCTTCCTCTGTAAAAATATCAGATAGCAGCTCCTGTGCAATTTGGGTTTGCTGTCTCAGATTTCCCAGTTTCTTTTCATCAAGCACTATAGTTGAGGTCTCCTTTTTAATTGGTTTCTGTTCCTTAGGTTGTCTGATGGTATATTCTGTGGTACCCTCATATTGCTCTATTGTAGCCAAGCCATCGTTGGTAATGGACTGATGCAACAATGAATGAATGGATGCAGGATCCTCATCAAGTGTTGGAAGAACTTTCTTCAATGCCTCCAGTCTGTTATGGTCTATGCTGCCATTTATGCTGATAGAATCAAGCAGCAGCTTTACAAATTTCTCTTTTGTGGTTTTTGGCAACTCTGCAATT
>JAFYMJ010000174.1 GCA_017556665.1 Bacteroidales bacterium | reverse complement strand
TCTTTATGGTATGTTTCCTGAAAGATCTGATATGTGCCAATTCCTGCCTCTTTAACTGTCTTGAATCCCTCTATATCAAGTGGCGCTGCATTAATGTTCACTCTTCTTATCTCTCCGTTACCCACTTTAACGCTATAGCAAGTCTTTACACATTCAGCAATAAATTCCGGTGTATATTTAGGCGACTCTCCAAAAACAATAATGAGTCTTTTATGGCCATATTTCTCCAGATTCTCTATCTCTTCTACAAGCTCTTTTCCCGATAAAGTTTTACGGATTGTCTCCTTGGAAGAGTTTTTGAATCCACAATATTTGCAATTGTTCACACATAGGTTTCCTATGTATAAAGGAGCAAATAACACAATCCTGTTGCCATATACTGTCCTTTTAAGTTTTTTGGCAGTCTCGAACAACTCCTCCAGACCCTCTTTGGATTCAATTGCAAGCAATACAGCAGTCTCCTCAACTGTAAGGGGTTGTTTTGACAAACTCTTTGCAAAAATTTCCCTTGCTCTTGGCAAGTCCTCTTTTGTATTATCTATAAGCCAGTGCAACTTGTCATCATCAATAAAATCTGTTGCATCTGGGGTAAGTTCCATATTAAGTTTTAGTCTATTAATCATAATTTAAGCCTTTTTTGAACCTCTTTTTCCAACTCTTTATCTGAATTGGTATTATATGAATCAACGTACTGGTTAGCGTGAGATATTTCAGCTCCAACAAGTATAATTGTCCAACTTATGTTTACCCAAATCAAGAACAACGGCAATGCAGCAAATGCACCGTAAACTGCATTCAGCCTTGTTACAAATATCTGTGTTCCCATGTACAGATATTGCATTCCAACAAATACAGAGCCAGCTATAACTGCAGCCCAGAATGCAGCTCCCATATTAACTTTTACACTTGGAATGTATTTGTACATTATTGTAAATGTAAGTATAATTATCGAGTAAAATACAGAAATCTGTACGAACAGACCTGCATCTCTAAGGAAACCTATTCCGTGAGAATTTATGGCATCTGTAAAAAATTGAGAGATTGAAAGAAACACTACAATCATCAATGGTGCAACTGCAAGTATTCCAATGTAGTATAAAAGCCTTTTTGGTATTGACCTTCCTCTCTCCACTTTCCATATTCTATTGAATGCCTGCTCTACATTAAGCATTACCCAAAGGACAGTACCTGTAAAAATTACAAAACTTATTATCCCGAATATATCTTTTGTGCTGCTTTCAATAATGTTGTTAGCAAAAGAAATGATATACTCCATAAATTGTTTGTTGTCTGCAGTACTCTCCAGAAGAAGTTCATGCAGTGTATCCTTAAGCCCCAATCCACCTGTTACAGCAAATGAGACAGCAATAAACGGAACCAATGCCATTACAGTAAAGAAACTTAACGAAACAGCATATAATCCCAGTCTAAGATGTCCAATCTCTTTAAAGGTTATGATTGCTATCTTTAGGTATTTTAGCAATCTGGCACTTGCTCTGCTAAAATCGTCAAGGTCCAGGTGCCAGATATCTTCTGTAATGAACTCTTTAACCCATTTATACAGATCTGATATTTCTTCTTTTAAATCTCTGAACACTACTTAAGTTTATTTAAAAATTTTTCTGCATCTATTATGTATCTGGTGTGAGTACCGTTCCCAATTTCTCCCTTTTGGTCGTAAGCTGTAACATTAAAATTTACCCAGTTGCCGTTTACATTGGTTACAGTAGCCTCTGCAGTCACTTTTGTACCAACCAAACATGCCCTGTTGTGCTTTACATTTATCTCTGTTCCTACGCTGTCAAAGTTGTATTCTTCCTGTTTAAGAAGATTATATGCTGCAGCCTCCATAAGTCCAATCATAGCCGGAGTTGCATATACAGGTAATCCGCCAGATTTGTGTGCTATTGCCGTATCGTTCTCAGAGACAATAATTTCTATAGAATATTTAACGTTTGTTTCTAACATCTTAATCTTGTATTAATTTATAAAATTCTTCTTCACTTATAATTTTTGTTCCAAGTTTTTCTGCCTTTTGCAATTTGCTTGGTCCACATTTTTCACCTGCTACCATGTAGTTGGTGTTGGATGATATTGAACTTCCAACTTTACCGCTATGCTTTTCAATGGTTTTCTTTAATTCTTCTCTGGAAATGCTAAAATTACCAGAAATTACAATTGTAAGACCCTTTAACTTTTCAGATTCTATAGCGTTGGCACTTGAATCAATGCTTAATTTAAGACCTGCCTGTTTCATTTCTCCAATCATCTGAATGTGCCTTGAATCCATAAAATAATTCACTATAGAGTCTGCAAGTTTCTCTCCAATTTCATCTATTTGTAAAAGATCTTCTTTTGTAGCGTCAGCCAAGTTGTCAATACTCTTGTATGCATATGCCAAGCTCTTTGCTGTTGTTTCTCCAACATGTCTAATGCCCAATGCATACAAAACTCTCTCGAAAGGAACATTTTTGCTTTTTTCCAAAGAATCAAGAAAGTTCTTTACAGATTTCTCTTTCCATTTGTCCAAACTCAAAAGCTCTTCCTCTTTAATTGAATATAAATCACTTAAGCTGTATATAAGTCCTTTATTGTACAATTGTTCTATAGTTGCTTCACCAGCATTAATTGCCATTGCTTTCCTACTTATAAAATGGATAAATTTCCCTTTTATTTGGGGTGGACAATTATCTGAATTTGGACAAAAATGTTTTGCTTCATCGGTGTCTCTAACTAAAGTTGCTCCACAAACTGGACATTGTGTAGGGAAAACAATATCTTTTACACTCTCTTCTCTCTTACCTTTCTCAACACCAGTGATTTTTGGGATAATTTCGCCTCCTTTCTCTACATATACATAATCTCCAATCTTAATGTCCAGCAACTCTATCTGGTCTGCATTGTGTAAAGAGGCCCTTTTTACCATTGTTCCCGACAATTGTACAGGTTCCAGATTTGCAACTGGAGTTACCGCACCAGTTCTCCCTACCTGATAGTCTACAGACAGAAGGGGAGTAAGTGCCTGTTCCGGTTTGAATTTGAAAGCTGTAGCCCACCTTGGCGATTTTGCAGTATAACCCAGGCTCTGTTGTACATTAAGCTGATTTACTTTTATCACTATACCATCGGTTGCAAAAGGCAACTCCCTTCTTTTTGTATCCCATTCATTTATATAATTGAATACTTCATTGATATCATTACAAATCCTGGAGTGTTCGCTAATAGGCAAACCCCATTCTTTTGCAAGTTGCAGAGCCTCCCAATGAGTCTGTGCAATTGGTGATGGAGTTATAAGATGGTATAATGTACATTCAAGTCCTCTTTCCTTAACAATTTCAGGGTCAAGTTGTTTTAATGAGCCCGCTGCTGCATTTCTTGGGTTTGCAAATGGTGGCTCCTCTTCAAGTTCCCTTTGGTAATTAAGATTGTCAAAAGCAGAATATGGCATATATATCTCTCCCCTTATCTCAAATTCGTCGGGAAGAGTAGGGGAGTTCTTAAGAGTATGGGGTATAGACTTAATCTGCTTTACATTTAGGGTTACATCATCTCCTATACTTCCGTCTCCTCTTGTAAGGGCTCTCACAAGCTCACCATTTTTATATGTAAGGCAAATTGCAGTTCCGTCAAACTTTAATTCACAGGAATAGTTGAACTCGCCGCTTGTCCCTTTTATAATCCTGTCATTGAATGAGTTAAGCTCTTCTATACTGTATGTGTTTGATAGAGAGAGCATTGGGTATTTATGAGTGTGTTGCAAAAACGACTTCTGTTTATGAGTTTCATTTGTATTGTCACTCTGTTTAAACAAATCGCTTCCAACTGTTTGGGTTGGCGAATCCGGATAGGCAAATTGTGGAAACATTTTCTCCAGTTGAGCAAGATCTGCAAGGAGAATATCGTACTCAAAATCTGTAATGGTAGGAGAATTTAGAACATAATAGTTATGATTATGTTCCCTGATAGTTTGAGTCAGTTGCTCAATTTTTATTTTTGCCTCTTTTTTATTCACTTTTCTTAAAAATTATCTTACAAATTTACCAATTATTTTAATAAAAATGATATTTTTGCATCCCGAATAATTACAAGAAATAGAAAGATGAAAAAATCAATTGTTATTCTTACAGGTGGTGGTCCTGCACCAGGAATGAATACCGTAGTTGGTAGCATTGCAAAGACTTTTTTAGCAAAGGATTATAGAGTTTTAGGTTTGCATGGTGGATACAAAGGTCTGTTCTCACCAGATCCTAATTTCTGTGAGTTGGATTTTATCTGTGCAGATTCAATATTCAATAGAGGTGGTTCATACCTTATGATGAGCCGTTACAAACCAACAGAAGAGGATTTCAATGTTAATTTTAACTTAGATTTCTTTAAATCAAACAATATTCAGCTTTTGGTTACTGTTGGTGGTGATGATACTGCTTCTACTGCCAATAGAATTGCTAAATTCTTGGCTGCCAAGAATTATCCAATTGCAAATATCCACGTTCCAAAAACTATTGACAACGATTTGCCTCTTCCAGAGAATATCCCAACCTTTGGTTATCATTCAGCTAAAGCAGAGGGTACTAAAATTGCTGCAACAGTTTACGAGGATGCAAGAACAAGCGGCAACTGGTTTGTAGTATCTGCAATGGGTAGAAGTGCCGGTCACCTTGCTTTGGGTATTGGTGCAACATGTCACTATCCAATGGTTGTAATTCCAGAGATGTTCAACAAGACAACCATCACTGCAGAGAAAATTCTTAACCTTGCAATTTCTGCAATTGTAAAGAGAAAAATTATGGGATTGCCTTATGGTGCTATCCTTATTTCAGAGGGTATCTTCCACTCTTTGTCAAATGCTGAACTTGAGAGCTGTGGTGTTAAATTCACTTATGATGACCATGGTCACCCTGAGTTGGGTAAAATCTCTAAAGCTCAGATGTTCAATGATATGATTGAGAACAAACTTAAATCATTGGGCATGAGTGTAAAATCCAGACCAGTAGAGATTGGTTATGAGGTTAGATGTGTTACTCCAATTGCTTACGATCTAATGTATTGTTCACAATTGGGAATGGGTGTTTTCAAACTGTTCTCTGAGGGTGTAACCGGATGTATGGTATATCTTGATATCAACAATACCATCAAACCTCTATACTTGAAAGATATCCAAGATCCTACAACAGGAAAGATTCCGCCAAGAGGTGTTAATATGGATTCAGATAAAGTTCGTCAAATTTTTGATCACCTTTGTCACTACATTACTCCTGCTGATTACGAGGCTGCAAAGAAATATGTTGCAAACCCAGAGGAGTATGACTTTAAGAAAATCCTTAATTGGTAATTAACTGCCAAATGGCAAGTAAATTTATCATTTATCAGTTACTATTGAGAGTCTTTGGAAACACAAATACAAATTGTGTTTCCGATGGCTCTTATATTTTAAACGGTAGTGGTAAGTTCTGCGATATAAATGAGAGTGTATTCAATTATCTTAAAACACTAAATATATCTCATATCTGGTACACAGGGGTAATTGAGCATGCAACAAAATCTGACTTTTCAGAATTTGGAATTGTAAAGGATAATCCCAACATTGTTAAAGGTGAAGCAGGTTCTCCATATGCAATAAAGGATTACTATGATGTTAACCCTTATCTTGCAGATAATCCCAACAATAGGAGAGAGGAGTTTGATTCATTGATAGAAAGGACTCATAACGCAGGTTTCAAAGTTATCATAGATTTTGTACCCAATCATCTTGCCAGAGTCTATAACTCGGATTCTGCGCCGTCAGATACAGAAGATTTTGGTATTCATGACAAATTAGGCTCTTTTTCTCCCGACAATAATTTCTACTATATTCCAGGTACCAAATATATAAACGGAGACTATATAGAAAAACCGGCAAAAGCATCAGGAAATGATTGTTTTAGCTCAACCCCATCTGTCAACGATTGGTACGAGACAGTAAAACTCAATTATGGAGTTGATTATATGAACGGATGTACCAAGCATTTCATCCCAATCCCTGATACATGGACCAAAATGTACAATATTCTAAGGTTCTGGTGCCAAAAAGGGGTAGACGGTTTCAGATGTGATATGGCAGAGATGGTTCCGGTAGAGTTCTGGGAGTGGTCTCTTTCAAAAATCAAGAGTGAATTTCCAGATGTAATCTTTATTGCAGAAGTATATAATCCTAACCTGTACAGTTCATATATCAATACAGGTAAATTTGATCTGTTGTATGATAAAGTTGGATTATATGACACTTTAAAATTTGTTTCACAAGGAAACATCTCTTCATCTTGTATTACAGGTTGTTGGCAAAGTTTAGGAGATTTGCAGCCTAATATGTTGAATTTCCTTGAAAATCATGATGAACAAAGAGTTGCGTCAGATTTCAACTTGTCTGATCCATTCAAGTCAATTCCGGAACTGGTGGTCTCTTTAATGCTCAACAAATCACCATTCATGATCTATTTTGGTCAGGAAGTTGGCGAAAAGGGAATGTTGTCAGAAGGCTTCAGTGGCGTTGATGGAAGAACATCCATTTTTGATTACTGCAGTGCTCCATCTGTAGTGAGACTTCTTAAGAACAATCTTTCAAAGGAGGAAAGGGAGTTGTTGGATGTATATAGAGAACTTTTGGATTTTGCCATAAAGACTCCAGCTATATACCAGGGTGATACATTTGATTTGCAATATGCAAATTACAACAATCCCTATTTCAATTCAGACAAATGTTTTGTCTTTGCCAGAAAAGATGCACAGACAAACGAGACATATGTTATTACAGTAGATTTTTCACAATCATATAAAGAGGCCAAAATCAATCTTCCCGACCATTTTTTCAGGTATTGGGAAATCCCTTACGGTGAATATAATCCATTCAGTCAGGTTCCAGTTACCTTCAATAAATTCGGTGTTTCTATTTTTAGAATTTTTTAATTCTATATTCTCACTTTTTACTAAATTTGTAGATATTCCATTTAACAATTTTGTTGAATATATAATCTGCATATATGGCTGTAAGTGTTCCAACTGAATTAGGTACAGAAAAGGTATCCAAACTTTTAAAACAATATGCCGTACCGGCTATTATAGCTATGACAGCTTCCTCCCTTTATAATATGGTTGACAGCATTTTTATTGGACAGGGAGTTGGACCTCTTGCTATTTCAGGATTGGCATTAACATTTCCATTAATGAATTTGGGAGCCGCCTTTGGCTCATTGGTGGGTGTTGGTGCCTCTACTACAATATCAGTTTTATTGGGTCAGAAGAATTATGATGTAGCCCAAAAAGTTCTTGGTAATGTTATTGTACTCAACCTTATGATAGGTGTTGTGTATATGATTACCACTTTACTGTTTCTTGATGAAATCTTATATTTTTTTGGCGCAAGTGCAGATACAATAGGATATGC
>JAFYMJ010000173.1 GCA_017556665.1 Bacteroidales bacterium | reverse complement strand
GAGGTGAATGGAAGTGCACTTACAAATACAATCAATAAACATCCTAAAACAAATAGGCAAATCTTAATTTTTTTATTCATAGCGGTAATATTTATTTGGTTTTCTCTTACAAAATTCCCCTTAAAAACTATAATCTCAAAGTATTTGAGAGCCCTATGTATCAAGTGCATACAATACTGTACCAAATGGTTTGGGGCTCTATATTTGGTACAGTATTTCTCAATTTGGTACAATTGGCTCACTTTAATATATTTTAGCCAAAATAATGAGTAACTTTGTATAAGGAATTGACTGTTATGAGCAAACACATTATTATATCAAGGGGAACTGAACTGCTTAGGATACCGGCAGATTGCCTTATGTTTGTTTCATCTGACGGCAATTACTCAAACATAACAACCCAGGACGGGAGAACCAGACTGGTAACCCTTCAGCTTGGCCAGATAGAGGATATACTTCAGGAGCAATTATCAGATGCCGAGAGTACTTTTTTACGTTTGGGAAGGAGTCTTATTATAAACACAAACTATATCCACTTTATAGATATTTCTAAGCAACAGCTTATATTATCCAATTGCAAAAACAGTTATCACCAATTGACCGCATCTAGAGAGGTGCTGATTAAACTGAAAGCGTATATAGAAGCAACAATTACAAAATGAAAGACAAAAAGTTTGACATACACGACAACGAGCTTAGAATAATTGGCAAACCGGCCCAATCACAAGTTGCTAAACCAAAGAAAGTAAGCAAACTTGTTCTTTTGGCGAGTGCATTGCTTATTATTGCAGGTATATGTTTTATTGTAAATTCAGTCCAAAACAATACTAATCTTCCCGATAAAGAAGAGGGTGTTTTTGAAGTTCTCCCACAAAAGGCCAATGAACCTGAATTTGCCCCAGTCAAGAAAATGTTTGGAAGTGAGATTGACTCTACTGCTACTGGATTCACAGAAAAAATAGACACTGTTATAAATGACATTCCTTTAAGCATTTTTATCCCTCACAATGCAATTGCCCAATTGTGCTTGAGGACACCAGACATAAAAGATACAAGCATAATTTTCTGCACACAGGCAGCCGACATAAGAAAAGACAACAAGAAAATAGTTGGAGCCTTTGTACTAAAAGGCGAACCTCTTGCATGGGGACTTTCCAAGAAAGGCTTTTGTGCAATAATAGATAATGTAATAACTGTGGGGGTTACCAACAATTCCCCATTATTTGAAGAAGCAACTGAAAAAGGTGGCTATTTCTTTAGACAATACCCACTTGTAGATAATGGAGTACTGGTTGAAAATGAGCCTAAAAACAAATCTGTAAGAAAAGCTTTATGTAAGAGAGGCACCAAGACATTTGTTGTTGAAAGCCAGACTAAAGAATCGTTTCACGATTTTGCACAAGCCCTTGTAGATTTGGGTGTGGATAATGCAATTTATCTTGTAGGTGGTGAATATGCCAAGGGCTGGTACAGGAATCAGGATAATGAAATGATTGATTTTTCCAAAGGCAGAAGAGACAGATACAGGAATGAGAATTATATAGTGTGGAAATCTGTCTCTGGTAATATATAGTATAACATCCTAAAATTGAATTTTATGAAGAATCTGTTCACATTTTTGCTGCTTATTTTAGCTGTTTCTCTAAATGCCCAAGAACCAGTTACAGGGAAATATAAAAAAGCTTTGGTTATAGGTGCTCATCCCGACGACCCAGAATCTATGTGCGGCGGGACAATGATTAAGTTAAAAGAGCAAGGATGTGAAGTAGTTTGTGTATACTTTACTTGCGGAGAGGGGGGAATCCCTGGAAAAACAGCAGCAGAAGCAGCCAGCGTACGTCGCAAAGAAGCTCTGGATGCATGTGACGTAATGGGAATAAGGCCTGTATTTATGACCCAAATTGATGGCGATACACAAATAAACAAAGAGAGATACAAAGAGATGAAGGATCTTATTGACAGAGAAAAACCTGATTTGGTAATTACCCATTGGCCAAT
>JAFYMJ010000172.1 GCA_017556665.1 Bacteroidales bacterium | reverse complement strand
TCACCAACCAGAATAGGATTGTTCTTTGTTCTTCTGCTAAGGATCTGTAGAACTCTTCTTATCTCCTCATCACGGCCAATCACAGGATCTAGTTTTCCTTGCTTAGCTAAATCCACCAGATTAACCGCATAATGTTGCAAGGCACTTCCTTGCGCGTTTGCATTTGGTTGATTATACATAACTCTATTTTTTTTAATTGAAACAAATCTTGAAAACTATAGTTCAAAATATCTACCAAAGAAGAAAAACTGACAAACTGGCAGTTTTAAAATTACGTTTAAAAACAGCTGTTATTATAATTTTTATTATATTTGTTTGTTAAAGGGTAAAAAAGACAAAATACCGGAATAAAATTATAAACAAATAGAATTCATTATGTTAAGAAAAACAATTTCAACAATCTTGTTAGCTGCAATGGGTTTTGTAGCAGCAAACGCACAACAAGGTCCAAGACCTTCTGCACCAGAGGTTGATTACCAATTTTCTGTAGTAAAGGAGAACTATGTAACTCCTGTTAAAAACCAGGCAAGTTCAGGTACATGCTGGTCTTATTCAACAATCTCATTCCTAGAGAGTGAGGCTATTAAAAATGGTGCTCCTAAAAATATAGATCTTGCAGAGATGCTACCTGTATATATGGGTTACAGAGACAAAGCAGAAAAATTTGTAAGATTGGATGGTTTCCTAAACTACGAGCAAGGAAGTTCATTTGGTGATGTTATCTACACTCTTAAACACTATGGAATGGTTCCTCAAGCAGAGTTGGAGGGATTGAACTATGGTACAGAGTTGAATGCTCACAATGAGATGTGTGCCGGTTTAAAAGCATATGTTAACGCTATTAACAAAAAACCTAACAGAAAACTTACAACTGCATGGTTAAAAGGTTTGGAGGGAATACTTAAAGCATACTTGGGAGAGGTTCCAGAGAAATTTACAGTAGATGGAAAAGAGTATACTCCACAATCATATGCTTCTGAGTTCCTAAAACTTAATGCAGATGATTATGTATCAATTACATCATTCACACACCATCCATTCTACTCTCAATTTGCAATTGAGGTTCCCGACAACTGGAGATGGGATCTTTCATACAACGTACCTATGGAGGAGATGATGCAAATTTTTGATTATGCAATTGAGAATGGTTACACAGTTGCATGGGGTTCAGATGTAAGTGAGAAAGGTTTCACAAGAAATGGTATTGCTACTGTTCCTGATCCTGTAAAAGAGGCTCCTAAAGCTGGTTCAGACCAAGAGAGATGGGTAGGTGCAAATCCAGAGGCTAAAAAAGAGGCTGCAAAGGTTGCTCCTGGCAAAGAGATGGAAATTACTCAAGAGCTAAGACAACAAGGTTACGATGAGAAAACCACAACAGACGACCACGGAATGCACATCTACGGTATAGCAAAAGACCAAAACGGTACAAAATACTATATGGTTAAAAACTCTTGGGGTGAGACTGGCAAATACAAAGGTATTTGGTACGCATCTGAGACATTCGTTAAATACAAAACTATGAACATTGTAGTTAACAAGAATGCCATTCCTAAAGCGATCCGTAAAAAATTAGGCTTATAATACACTAAATAAAATACACTATGAAAAAATCTACCTTACTTATTGCTGCATTTCTTTGCATAGCATCTTATGCAACTGCTCAATATAAATATGAGTGGAAAGTTGTAATGGAACATCCTGCTACCCCTGTAAAGAATCAGGCAAAAACAGGTACATGCTGGTGCTTTGCAACAACATCATTCATTGAGTCTGAGCTAATTAGAATGGGTAAAGGAGAGCACGATCTATCTGAGATGTTTATTGTTAGAAAGAACTACAACCGTAGAATAGATGACAATTATCTTAGATTAGGTAAAGGTAATGTAAATCCAGGCAGCTTGGCACATATGCATATATGGGTTATGGAAAATTATGGTCTGATGCCAGAAGAGGTATACAACGGAATTAACTACAATTCTCCTACCCACAACCATGACGACTTGAGCACATACGTAAAAAAACTTAGCGAAGTTTCTGTTGAGATGAAAAAACGTATCCCTCAAGAGATTATTGAAGGCACATTGGATGCATACCTTGGCAAACTTCCTGAAAAATTCATGTATAGAGGTAAAGAGTACACTCCAGAATCATTCAGAGAAAGTTTAGGACTTAAAGCTTCTGACTATGTAGAGTTAACCAGCTTTACACATCATCCATTCTATAAACAAGTTCCTCTTGAGGTTCCAGATAACTGGGATCACGCACTATTCTATAATGTTCCATTAGATGAAATGATGGCTATTATAGACAATGCCATTAAAACTGGTTACACAGTAGCATGGGATGGTGATATCAGTGAAGTTGGATATGCTTTCAACCATGAAATTGCTCTAAACACAAAAGAGAATGTAAAGGCTATGAAACAAATAGAGAAAAGAATCACTGAAGAGCCTGTTACACAAGAGAGCAGACAAGAGGGTTATGAGAACTTTACAACAGTAGATGACCATTTGGAGCACATTACAGGTATTGTTACAGACCAAGAGGGTGTAAAATACTACAAAACCAAAAACTCTTGGGGTACAGAGCGTAATGGCAGCGGTTATCACTATATGTCAGAGAATTTTGTTAAAGCAAAAACAATCTCTATCCTAGTACACAAAAACTCTATTCCTAAAGCTATTAAAGCTAAACTTGGTATTAAATAATTAAAAAATGAGTTTAATAAAGAGCATTCCAAACAGCATTACATCACTTAACTTGCTAAGTGGTTGCCTTGCTGTAATATTTGCACTGAGCGGAAGTTTCAAATCTGCACTAATCTGCATAATTGCATCAGCTGTATTTGACTTTTTTGATGGTCTTGCAGCAAGAGCATTAAAAGCTTATTCCAACATTGGTAAAGAGTTGGATTCTCTTGCAGATATGGTTAGTTTTGGTGTTGCACCCGCAATGATAATGCTAACATACTCAAGAATATTGGTTGAGACAAACTTTGCCATCTTTAATGGTCAGGGTACAATCTCTAACTTTACAGCAAATCTTATGATATTCTTGCCGCTGCTGATTGCAGTATTTTCTGCATTAAGATTAGCTAAATTTAATGTAGATACAAGACAGACAGAAAACTTTATTGGATTGGCAACTCCTTCTTGTGCATTACTTTGTGCATCGCTGGTATATGCAACAGAAGTTTATGAGCCACTTGCAACATTCTTTGCTGTGTATCCGTACACAATTCCAATGATTGCATTGGTATTGTCTTACCTTCTTGTAAGCGAAATTCCAATGTTCTCATTCAAGTTTAAAAATTTGGGATGGAAAGATAATGCAGCAAGATACATATTTGTAATATTGGTAGCTGTACTTGGAGCAGTTGTCCTTGCACTTGGAATGCATTGGTGCTTATGGGTAGTATTTATCTTTACAAGCTATATTGTCGTAAATATAATTACACACTTTGTAAAAAGATAAAACTATCAAATACAAAAAAATTGAGGGCGGGTCAAATTTGATCCGCCATAATTTGTATTGCTAATACACAACTTAAGTTGGGTATATCAGTTATTATAGATTACCTTCTGTTATTTCCAACAACATTGCAGCAGCTTGTTGTGAAATAACCTGTTTTCCCTCATATTTACCACCATTGGCAACAGTAAATTTAAATTTCTTTAAATCGCCTTTTGTAGTAATGATATTAGGAATATTGTAAGTGGTGGTAGCTGGAACATCTGCCGCAAATCTGGTATTTTTCATCCCCAAAGATGCAAATAATGCCTCAGCCCTACCCTTAACATTGCTGTATCGTTTATTGGAATCCAAAAGAGCCTGAAGATTATAAAGATTATTTGTAGAAGGATTTTTTACAAAATCTGATTTTACCTCTTCTGATGAGATTTTACCACTTGCCACAAGTTCAGCCACTTGCTCCATTACAGTTAAATAAGCTGAACTCTTTTGGTCCAATTCTATTGAGACATTCAATATACTATCCTCTTTAGTGCCAATAAAATCAAAATACTCCTCCCTGAATCTTTCACTAATTGTGATAGAGTGTCCAACCTTAAAATCTGCTGCTGAAACAGGAAGAACACCTGTTGCAGGAACACCACCAAACACCACCTGGGCTGCGGCAAAATTGTTTGCAACATTATTTGAATATCCAAGTACAAAAGCTGTAAAATTCCTGTATCCTGGCATTCTTGTCAAAGCATAAGGGGATCCTAAATATACTGCTATCATAGGTTGTTCCTTAGCCCAACTTGTTATAAAGTCAACCTCTTCCCTATTGATTGCAAAATCTTTATGAGGTCTTGGATCTGTATCATTGAAGCCTGTAATAATCAAATCATATCCCCTCAATTTATTTCTGGCATCTTTTAAATCTACCAATGTAGCATCATCATTAAGGATAAGGGTATCGATATCACCATATTTTAAGGCAACTTGAGCAAACTCTCTACCCAACTGTGCCCCTTTATATCCCAAATATGCAATCTTCTTATTGTCAAAAGTTACAGGCAAGCCAAACCCTTCTGAATTATCGTTGAACAGTACAGTCATACTGTATTTTGCAATCTGCTGCATCAAATCAAGATTCTCCTTAACAATAATTCTCTCTTCAAGGCCATTTATATCTACAATAGGAGAATAACTCTTTTCAAAAAGTCCCATTCTGGCCTTTAATGACAAAACTTTTCTTACCCTTTCATCAAGTCCCGACAAAGAAATTTCACCTCTCTTAAGTGCATTCTCTATTGTAGTAATGGCATTTACCACATCCTCTGGCATTAAAAGGATGTCGGCACCAGCCTTATAAGCTGCAAGAGGAATATCTTTTTTCTCCAATCCACTCTCCTTTGCAACACCATCCATATTAAGGGCATCTGTGCATACAATGCCTTTAAAACCTAATTTATTTTTCAGCAAATCTGTTACAATGGTCTTTGATATAGAGGCAGGTGTTCCAGTTGGATCCAATGCAGGAACATTCAAATGGGCAACCATTACCATATCAACACCTGCATCAATCAGCTTCTTGAACGGATACAACTCCAAAGAGTCCAATCTGTCGTAATTGAAATTGATTACAGGTAAACCAAGGTGAGAGTCAACGTCGGTATCTCCATGTCCAGGAAAATGTTTAGCTGAACCGGCAACCCCGGCATCCTTCATTCCCTGCATTAAAGCTATACCATATTGAGAAACCTTTTTTTTATCCTCTCCAAAAGAGCGGGTATTGATTGCCGGATTAAGAGGGTTATTGTTTACATCAACAACTGGCGAATAGTTTACCTGCATCTTTAATGACAGACACTCTTTTCCTATAAGATAGCCTAACTTATATACCAAAGAATCGCTGCTTAATGCTCCTAACTGCATTTGTCGGGGAAAAGGAGGTATCTCCCTTTTATAACGCATGTTTGCACCCCATTCTGCATCTATTGTTATAAGCATAGGAACCTTTGCCATTTTATTAAGCTGGTTCAATCTTTCAATTGAAGGTATAAACTGGTCATTCATAGGAATAAGACCACCTATCTTCTCCTTTTTTATAAGATTATTGAGCACAGCTCTTTTTTGTTTACTGTCATAAGAACTGTATTCAACTATCATCAATTGGGCAATCTTCTCTCTTGTAGAGAGTTTCTTCATTAAAGAATCCACTTGTCTATTGATTCTTTCATTATTCATGTTCTGAGAAAATATTGGTGTTAATCCTAAGAACAAAAGGGTGCATATCATATACACCACTTTATTTATAAATCCCGATATATTCATTAAAATATATAAGTATTAGTTTTCAAATTCTTTACGTAAAGCAGCTACTTTAGCATCACATCCCTCACCGTGTACTCCAAAGTAGAATTTAATCTTAGGCTCTGTACCACTAGGTCTGATAGAAACTACTGAACCATCCTCTGTGTAGAATTGAAGTACATTAGATTTTGGAAGACCTGTCTCCTCTGGTTTGTTGTAGTCAATTATCTTAACAACTGGAGAACCGCCAATCTCTTTAGGAGGGTTTTCTCTGTAATTTACCATCATTTGAGCAATCTCCTCAAGACCTGCTTTGCCTTTCTTTGTTAGTGACAGCAATGACTCTTTGTACTCGCCAAACTCTGCATAGATATCTTGTAACAATTGGTATAAAGTCTTACCTTGATCTGCACACCAAGCAGCACACTCTGCAACAAGTGCACAAGCAACAACAGCATCCTTATCTCTTACAAACTCACCAGCATTGTAACCGTAGCTCTCCTCGCCACCGCCAATGAATGTAGCTTTACCCTCGTTCTCTCTAATTACAGAAGCAATAAACTTGAATCCAGTCAAAACATTGTACATTTTAACTCCGTATGCTTTAGCCATAGCAGCCAATAGCTCGGTTGTTACAATTGTTTTAACCATATATGTATTCTCATTTAGTTTACCAAGCTCTTTCCATCTTCTAAGCAAATAGTAAGATAGCAATGAAGCTGTCTGGTTACCGTTCAATAGGGTAATTTTACCTTGATTGTCTCTAACTGCAATACCAACACGGTCTGCATCTGGGTCTGTTGCCATAACAAGGTCAGCACCAACTTTCTCTGCAAGTGCTACAGCCATCTCCAATGCTGAGTTCTCCTCTGGATTTGGAGATTTTACTGTAGGGAAGTTACCGTCACTTACCAATTGCTCCTCTACTAGAGAAACATTGTTGAATCCCATTTTAGCAAGAATCTTAGGTACTAGTGTAATACCTGTTCCATGCAATGGAGTGTAAACCATCTTAAGGTCTGCATGATTCTTAACAGACTCTGGAGACAACAACAATGTTGAAATATCGTTAAGGTAGCAAGCATCAACATCTGCTCCTACCATTTGAATATTCTCCTCTCCACCTGTAAACTTCACTTGTGAAGGAGATGTAATTTTTCTAACCTCTGCAATAATATTGGTATCATGAGGGGCAGTTACTTGAGCACCATCCTCCCAATATGCTTTGTAACCGTTATACTCTTTAGGATTGTGAGAAGCTGTAACCATTACACCACCTTGGCATTTGAAATGTCTGATAGAGTAACTTAGCTCAGGAACTGGACGTAAAGAGTCAAACAAATAAACTTTAATTCCGTTAGCTGCAAATACATTAGCTGT
>JAFYMJ010000171.1 GCA_017556665.1 Bacteroidales bacterium | reverse complement strand
CTTAGACCAATTGCACTTACCCAAGAAGAGGTGACAGATTCAGCCATCAGAAGATTATTGTTTGATGCTGGTGATGACATTGATGATCTTATGACACTTTGCGAGGCTGACATCACCTCAAAGAATGACAAGATTGTACAGAAGCACAAAAACAATTTTGCCCTTGTCAGGGAAAAACTTGTAGAGGTTGAAGCTAAGGATGCTATCAGAAACTTCCAGAATCCAATATCGGGAGAAATAATTATGGAAAAATATAATATTTCACCTTGCAAGGAAATTGGAATTATAAAAGAGTATGTAAAAGAAGCTATTCTTGAAGGGGTAATAGAGAACAACTTTGAACAGGCATACAAGCTTATGGAAGAGAAAGCCGCTGAACTTGGATTAAAATAGACAACAGAAAATAATATAAATAAAAAGGGGATGACATTGCGTCATCCCCTTTTTATTACCTTATAACATTTGTCTGTTAGAAAACAAATCTTACACCCAAAGCAAAACCTGTCCAGTCAAAAAATACATCTGGAGTAAAATACAAACCAGGTCTATAATCAAAAGATAGCATAATAGGTGTATTCTCAAACTCATATTGGACACCACCCTGAGCTAAAATGCCAATCTCAAATTTATTTATATGCTTGGTTACTCCAATACCAACACCACCACCAACATACCATTTGAACTGGCCAGGATAAGTTGAGTTGATATCAAACATCCATTGGTATGTACCTGTTGTAAGGAAACCATATCTGTTCATACCAATTGTAGCCTCAATTCTGTTCATTGGTGCAATATATCTTTGGTAAGAGGCCTCTACACCCCAACCTCCTCTAACACCAATAGCATTTCTTTCACCATTTATATTTTGAGCCTGAACTGCTACTGAAACACTTAAAATTGCTACTAATACCAATAAAATCTTTTTCATATCCTTTATTTTTATTAATTATTCTTCTGTAAATATTCTCCAAAAATTCTTGCAGCTGTTGCCACCATCTCACTGCAAGGTCTTTTCTTATAGTACTCCTGAGTTCTCTCCTGTGGAGTTGTAGGAGCACCCACTCCAGATACAACCTCTCCATTTCCAATTGGTCTGAGTCCCAACAGCTCTGCACATACAAGTGTACCGTTTATCCTTTTGAACTCAGCCGCCAACTTTTGGACAACTTCATAATTATACCCCTTACCCTCTGTACTTTTAGGATCTGTACATCCGGTTTCAAGACCGGCAAGAAGAAACATTCCGCACGCAGCACCACAAGTCTCCCTCATCCTTCCAATTCCTGCTCCAAATGAGGCCGACATTTTTAAAGATTGTTCCATTGTAAAGCCATACAAATCTGCATATGCCGCTACAACACTCTGAGAACAGTTATATCCCTCTTTAAACAATGCTACAGCCCTTTCTACCCTTTCTTCCAAATTTATCTCTTTCATAAATCTACTACGCTAAATCGTTATGCAATATATACAAATATACTCAAAATAATTTAATATTTAACAAATTCTTAACCCATTTAAAACACAAAAAAAGCTGCCTATGCGGGGCAGCTTTTTCCAAATAACAAAAACCTATTTGTAAATTAATAGAAATAAGTACAAGAAATAAAATGGTTTTCTTATCAAAGTATTACAAATATAATACTTTTTTATCTCCATTGGCAAGTTTTATGCTAAAAAAATAAAAAAATAAGTTTCCCGACACGTTATATCTCATACTCCAAACCCTCTCTGTACAGAGCATCCAGCTTTTGAGTATCCACCTCAGATCTGCTTACAATCATTGGAGCTTTTGGCCTTATTACAATTGCTTTCCCTTGTGCTTCAAGCTCATCTATTATATCCATAGCCTGGTTATATCTTGCAGATCTTCCCCTTAATGCTTCCCTTATTTTGGGGTATTTTGAATATACAAAGAACGGCAACCAAACCTTCTTTTCTTTTTTTCTGTATCCTTTTGGCCTGGTAAGGACTATGACAAATTTCTCAAATCCCTGTTCCATAAGATATTTTATAGGAACTGCATCACATACTCCGCCATCCAGCATTGGTTTTCCATCAAGATATGATACTGGATTTGTAAATGGCAATGTACACGATGCCTTGCATGCAGCCAAAAGCCTGTCACCATCCTTATACTCCTCTACATACTCTGCCTTTCCGGTAATGCAGTTGCTTACCACCATAACATACCGCTGTCCGCTATTGAAATATGCGTCCCAGTCAAAAGGATAATATTTGTCGGGATACTCATAAAAAAGGAAATCCAAATCAAAAAAGCCCCTACCCTTTAAAAGAGACTTTATCCCTACATATGGCCTTATTTTAGGGAGCTTTACATTACTGAAATATGACCTTCCCTTTTGTTTTGATATGTAAGATATACCATTGCTGGCCCCAGCAGAGACTCCAATTACATACGGAAATATTATATTCTTTCCCAAAAAATTATCAAGCACACCAGCTGTAAAAATACCTCTCATCCCCCCTCCTTCCAACAAAAGGGGACATTCACTGAAATCTATATTTTTTTTATCTGTCATAATGCGATAAAATTACTAAAAATATTTAACTTTGAGAGTTAATGTAACTTTTTAATATATAATACATATCAGTTATGGAGCAAAACAATAAGAATATATCGCGCAGAAAAGCAATCAAATACCTTGGATTGGGTGTTATAGCTGCTGCCGGAGGATATACTCTTGCAAAGAGCAGTCTTTTTGGCGATAAAATTAAAAAAGAGGTTGAAGATGGCACTCTAAAAATGGCAACCAGAACAGATAAGGCAACTGGTAAGGAAGTATCATTGCTTGGTTATGGATGTATGAGATTCCCAACCTATGATACAGGCGAGAAAGATCAGAGAGGAAGAGCCATAAAGGCTATTGATATGGAGCAATCCCAAATACTTATAGATTATGCTTACGCTAACGGAATAAACTACTACGACACTGCATATAATTACCATGGTGGCAAATCTGGTGAGGCAATAGGCAAATTCTTGAGCAAATACCCAAGAGAGAGCTACTTCCTGGCAAATAAGATGCCTACCTGGCTTATTGATTCTCCCGACAAACCTAAACAGCTTTTTGAGGAGCAACTTACAAAATGTGGCGTAGAATATTTTGACTATTATCTGTTGCATGCATTGTCAAGTCAAGAGGCATACGATAAAGCATACGAAGAAAATAAAGGTTATGAATACCTTTTAAAAGAGAAAGAGGCAGGAAGAATCAAACGTCTTGGTTTCTCATTCCATGGTGATGAGGCATTTTTTGACTACATGCTAAATAAACATGAGTGGGATTTTGTATTGTTGCAGATTAACTACATAGACTGGAAAGAGCAGAATGCAGAGTATTTCTATAACGAGTTGGAGAAAAGAGGCATTCCATGTATGATTATGGAGCCGCTTAAGGGTGGATCTCTTGCAAACCTTACTCCAGATGCAAATGAAATTCTTAAGAGTGTAAATCCCGATGATTCAATTGCATCTTGGGCATTCAGATATGCAGGCTCACTGCCTTCTGTACTTACAGTATTGAGCGGTATGACAAAAATGGAGCACTTGAAAGACAACCTTAGCACTTTCAAAAACTTCAAGCCACTTTCAGAGCAAGAGAGAGAAGCGCTTGCCAAAGCGATTGAGGAATTCAACAGATTCAAACAGATTGGTTGTACAGATTGCAAATACTGCATGCCTTGCAGATTTGGTGTTGACATTCCTGCAATATTTGCCGCATATAACAAATGCGTTAAAGAGAGTAATATTCCAGATTTGTCTGCCCCTAGAGACAGCAAGTTTGACAAGAAGAAAAAAGCTTTCCTTGCAACATACAAAAATATGGTACCAGAGGGTGCAAGAGCAGATAAATGTATTGACTGTGGCAGATGCAAGCCAATGTGTCCACAAAAACTTGATATCCCTAAATTGATTACAGATATCAAAAAATTGGTTAAAGAGTTAGAAGACTAATAATGATTCAGCTGAAACCCAGATATATATTGGTAATAGCAGCAATAGCCATTGCTGCTATTACTTCTATTGTATCTGGCATAAGCACCAATAACACGGCAAAAAAAATCCCACCCCAGAAATTCTTCACCGACAAATCCTTAAACAAGCTCATTACAAACCAGATGAGCGAATTCAAAAGCACAGAGAAGTTTGACAAGGCTATTGAAAGATTCATGAGGTACTGGGGCATTAAAGGAGCCTCCTTTGCTCTTATGAAAAACGACAGTCTCATATACGCAAAAGGGTATGGATATGCGAATGTTGCAGACAGCATTGAATGTACAACTTCAAACATTTTTAGAGTTGCCTCTGTTTCAAAACTCATAACAGCTGTTGCAATAATGAGATTGTGCGAAAACGGTAAGCTTAACCTCAACAGCACTGTTTTTGGAGAAGAAGGAATACTTAATGATTCATTGTTTACCCACAGAATAAGGGACAAAAAAATCAAGAATGTAACTGTTGAACATCTGTTAAGGCATACATCGGGATTTTCAAATCCAATTGGAGATGCTGCATTTAACCAGGATATTGTTGCACGGACAATCCACAAACCCCTTCCATTAAGTTTGGACGATATGGTTGAGTATGCAAGCAGCAACAGGTTAAGGGCAAGACCAGGTACCCGTTACGATTATTCAAACATAGGGTATATGGTTCTGTCCAAAATAATAGAGAAAGTTACCAATATTGAATATGAGACATATGTAAAAGACTCTATCCTTGCCCCTATTGGGTGTTATGACATGTATCTGGCACAGAATTATCCATGGCAATTTAAAGATAATGAAGTTACTTACTACGAGGTTAAAGAGGCTGAAGAGGTACCAGTTTTTGATGGCTCCAGCAAGATGGCAATGAAGAGTTTGGGAGGAAATGATGTAAGAGGCCTATCTGGTGCCGGTGGATGGATTGCTTCTGCCTCTGAACTTGCATTATTTGTTGCTGCCATTAACAATAATCCTGCAAGAGAAGACTTTTTATCTGCTCAATCCATATCGTTGATGACACATTACAGCAAACACAGCAGACCAATCGGATGGGCGTCTGTAACAGCAAAAGAGTGGTTCAGGAGCGGATCTATGGCAGGGACAAGTGCTCTTATAAAGAAACAAAGGGATGGGTATACCTGGATATTCATATCCAACAGTTCATCATGGAACGGTCCATACCTTTCAAAAAGAATGAGCCATTCAATATCAACTGCTAT
>JAFYMJ010000170.1 GCA_017556665.1 Bacteroidales bacterium | reverse complement strand
CATTAGCTTGCTCTGCAAGAATTGCAGGGATAATGTTTACAGTGTAACCGAAGATTTGTTTGCTTCTCTCTTTAGCATCATCCTCTGTATAGAATGCGCCTACCTCTTTACCTTTTACAACAAAGTAGTAAACACCAATCTCACCAACAACTGGACCTACTAGGGTATTCTCTGCAGCACCTGCAATTGCACCAATAAATTTAGGATCCAATTTTTGAGTGTTCAAAGAAGCGAAAGATATACCAGTTCTGCTGCTTACAGTTGTATTCAATTTCTCTGCTACAGCCTCAATGGTAGTTGCACCTGCAACTGCCTCTTTAGACTCTTGAGCAACTTTCTCACCTTTCTTTTTCAAGTAAAGAACTGTATGGATTTGTTGGTATACCTCTTGCATTGAAGCATAACCCTCTTTATGCTCCTCTTTAACTGCCACTACAAAGAAATATTTGTTCTCTACAGTAATAATTGGAGATACAGTACCAACCTCGTTCTCGTTAATCCAACGAACAACCTCTCTTGCTTTTTGGTGGCTGCCAACAGATTTAGCAGATGGAACAATTCTTAAACCAGGAATAATAGAAGCACCCTCTGCTGCAACAGCCTCTTTAAATCCATCAATCTTACCATTAGTTGCTGCAACTACATTATTAGCTTTAGCATAAACCTCTGAGTAAGTTTTCTTGCTTGCCACAATCTCTTTTGCAAGAAGTGCAACTTGGATTTTCTCAACTGGTTTGGTTACATCTTTAATTTTTACAATATGTGTACCATATTGGGTATTCAATTTTAACATGTCTCCTTTCTTTGCAAAGAAGATAGACTCAAAACCAGGAACATTGTATTGTTGAGTCATCCAACCCAAATCACCAGCCTCTGCTACATTAGGATTCTGGTCAGCAGAGAACTCAGCTGCAAGGGCAGCAAAGTTGCCTTTTTTAGCAACTGCCATAATGCTGTCTGCTTTAGCTGCATCAGCACCTTGTAAAAGGATATGTTGAACAAATACTGAATCTGGCAATTGTTTTACATCCATAATCTTTGCAGCATAGAAGAAGTTGTCCTCTTGGAAAGGAGCAACAACATTACCTGCTTTAGGTTTCTCAAACAATTTCTCCAACTCTAATGAAACAGATCTTAACTCACCCTCTTTAAAGTACATTGTATTAAACTTGTTGTCTGAGTTTCTTGACAAGAAGTTTTTCATGTTGTCTGTTTGAAGGAAATCTTGGTAAGTATCCTCAAATGCCTCTTGTGCAGATGCAATATCCTCTGCAGAAGGAGCAACCTCAAAAACTACATACTCAATATCTTTGCTCTCTACTTGTTTGTAGCTCTCTTTGTGCTCATCATAGTAAGCTTTAACCTCTGCATTTGAAACAGTAATTGTAGAATCCATAGCAAAACCATAAGGTTGCATAACAAAATCTACATTGTAAGTTGTATTGTTCTCTGCAATTGCATTGGCAAGCTCAACTTGGTTCATGTAAGCACTTTGACCCAACAATGAAACATATTTGGTGAACAATTGGTCTTTAACAACATTGTCCTCCAAGAATTGCCAGTACATACCCAAGTTGTTGGTCTCATCCTGGTCAATTGCCTGAACAAATTGAAGAACTCTGTTTCTGTCAAAGTTACCATTCTCATCCAAGAAGCTAGCCTCACCAGATAATACTGGAGAAATATTATTACCTTGAGTAAGGTCATACATCTCCTCCTCACCTAAAGTAAGACCTGCTGCTAAAGTTGCAGGAACAACAACTCTGTCTGCAATCTCCGATTGCCAAGCTGTGTTATTGATTAACTCTTGAGTCTCATCATTTCTTGAACTACCGTTAGACATTTGGTAGATGCTTGAATAATACTCAACTTTTTTCTGATAATCCTGATATGAGATACCCTCACCTGCAATCTCTCCTACATCATATTTTGAAGAGAACATAGACATTGTACTCTGTAGAGTATCTGGATCAATAATAAACGATAATAACGCTACAGCAATAAGCACGGTAATAAAAGCACCAAGCTTAACACGTATCTTTTCTAAAACTGCCATTTTATATAATTATTTTAAATTTTTTTCACTTTTAGGGCACGAAGATAGTAATTTTCTAAATAAAATAACAAAAAAACTACTTCCCAAGTACTTTTAAATTAACAGTTTCAATCCTTTTCTTGTTAGTTTTTAAAATCTGGAAAGAAAATAAACCAAACTGCAATATCTCTTTCTCTTTTGGAATAGCCTCATTGTAGAATGTTATCAAACCTGCTATTGTTTCATAATCATCAGACTCAGGCAAATCCAAATCAAATTTTCTGTTAACCTCCTTTACCTCCAATCTGGCAGAGAGAACATATTCATTTTCTGAAATCTTCTTTGCTACAAATTCCTCTGCATCCAACTCATCATCAATATTTCCAAAAATCTCCTCAATCAAATCCTCAAGCGTAACTATTCCACCTGTTCCGCCATATTCATCCCTCACCACTGCAACAGACTTTCTGTGTTTTGTAAGATATGCCAACAAAGTCTGTGCACTCATCTCCTCAGAAACATATACAACACTACGCAACAACTCCCTTATTGTTTTTGATTTGTCTTTCAACAAATCTTTAGAGTGTACATATCCTATAATTTTATCAATGGTATCTTTATAAACCATTATTCTTGAATAACCTTGCTCCACAAACATGTCTATAAGCTCATCTATTGAGTCATCTACCTCAACAGCTGCAACTTCTGTTCTTGGAATCAGACACTCCCTTAGCTTTACAGAAGAGAAATTAAGTGCATTCTGAAATATTACCATCTCATTAAGCCTTTCATTTTCTTGCTCCTGTGTACTGGTCACCTCATTTGAAAGGTGCATAAGATCACTTTTATCAAACAAGTTCTTTGAAGTGTCATGCATATCTTTAACCCCAAATAACTTTAGTATACCTCCAGAAATGATATTGGTTATATATGTAAGCGGATACAGCAAATAATAGAATATTATAAATAACCAATATAAAGAAGAGAACATTCCATTGGGGTTTAGCCTACATAATGCCTTAGGCATAAATTCAGCCGTAATCAATACAATTACAGTTGCAATTACAGTATCAATTACCAACACACCTCCTGTAGATGTTGTAAGGTAAGCCTCAATAAACGGATCCAATATTTTAGCCATGGAAATACCATAAATAACCAAAGCAACATTATTTCCCATAAGGAGGCTGGAAATTATTTTCTCTGGATTCTTTATAAATTTATCCATTACTATTGCATATCTCTTTCCCTGTTTCCTGTCCAACTCCATTTTTAACTTGCTTCCCGATAAAAATGAAATCTCATAGCCAGAGAAAAAGGCAGAGAATATAAGAGCAAATACTGTAATTACTATATCAGTCATAATATCAATTTATAACAGGACCTATAAAGTTAACTGTATCAACATACCTTACAGTTGTAGAGTCATTGGTAATGATTGCATAACTATCGAATGGCCTTAGAATCTTGGCATTTCTGCCTCTGTCATCACTCTCCATACCATATCCTTGCATATAGCCGTCGGGAGTAAACATCTTTACAAAACAATGTGTAAAAATCTTCCCCTCCTCTCTGTTCCAATAAAGGGTATCTGTCTCCATTCTCTCCCCCTTTATGAAATTGTTTATTACAACATTACCAAATGCTTCCCATTTCTCATTTTTCCCCTCTTTGGTATGCTTTGCAATATTGGATGATATCTGTGTTTCAAGATTTCCCTCCTTGTCATATGCATAGACATCAAACCCATCCGGGAACAATTCATATGACAAAGTATCAAAATCAAAACTCTGAAGTGTTTTTGCCTCCATTCTCATATTAAGGATTCCGTTTATGGTTTGAACAGCATTCATCCCCTCTACGGTTTGTCTTGGCATGGAATTTACGTCAAAAACATTCTGGTTTGCCCCCTTACATGATACAACAATGGTAGCAACTGCATACGCAATTGCTACCAATAGTTTATTAGATATGTTAGGGATACCCCTATACATAATTATTTTGTAGTTCTAACAGTTGTAGATGCACTTAAACCACCACAAGAAATAGTATAAGGGTTACCATCTACAAGGTTATACATAAACGCATCCTCAGTTTTAGGGAAATATTGTCTGTAGCCTCTGATTAGGTTATCAGCCTCCTCAGCTAAAGAAGCATCTGCATTTTTAGCTTTTGTCAAATAATCAACAGCTACCCAATATTTAGCTCTCTTGTCAATATCATCACCACCACAATTTTGGTTTGCCCAGATAGAAGCAGCTAGGAAGTATGCTTTACCGGCAACTGCTGGGTTTTTCTCTGCAGCCATTTTTGACAATTGGAATGCTTTTGCATTAGCCTCCATGTTCTTGAACATGAAAGTAGCCATCTCTAGTAAAAGCTCACCATCCTTAAGATCATCAGACTCAGGATTGTCAATTGCCTCTTGCAGATATTGCATAGCAACCTCATTATTGCCTTTAGCACCATTTAGTTTATACAAACCATATGCAGAGTTGTAAGAAGGCTCCAATTGGTGTTGTGCAGTAACAGCTTTCAAGAACAAATCTGTATCTACACACTCATTCTTTGTAAGAATGATGGCAATTTGTTTAACTGTTGCAATATCAGTAGGATTAGCCTCAAATCTTGGAGTAAATACAGTAACCAAATTGTCACAAGTAGCAACACCACTGGTGATGAATGCATTCTCAAAACCTTGTCTTGCTGCCAAATTCTCCTCTGAAGGATTTACTGAAATAATCTTCTCCAAAATTGGACTTAAATCTGAATATATTTTAAGAACCTCCTCATCTGAAAGTTTCTTAGCCTGATACATCTCTTTTGCTTTAGTCATATAGGCTACAATAAGAGCTGGTTTTACTTTCTCACCTGCGTGTTTGATGTAGTCATCAATAGCATAGAAAATATCAGACTCCTCGCCCATCCAATATGAAAGCATATCATAAGCTATGTTCTCTTTTACAGTTACTCTGTATTTAGGGAAATTCTCTGATCTTACTTTATGAACCAACATTAAAGTATCAACCAATTGTTTTCTATACTCAGGATTATTGGTATGTTTTTTAATTAGGTATTGATAAATTTTTCTACCATGAATAAGTAAGTTTTGGCTTACTTTAGGAGGACAAGAGCTAAATGCCTTTCTCCAAATTGTTGCAGCTGCATCATACTGCTTGTTGTTGTAGTAATCTTTGTAGAAATTCAATGCTGTAACACAATTTGCACTATCAGCTCCATATCTGCCTTGCGCAAATGATGATACTGATGTAAGTACCATTATAACAGCTAATAAACTAAGTGTTAATTTAACTCTTTTCATGTTTAGTGTTGTTGTATTAATTATTGTTTTATTGATATTTCTTCTTAACAAACCATATGTCATGTAAACTTACATTTATATGCACCTGGAAATAAAATTCTTTAACCATACCATTCTTTAAACTTCCTCTTTGACCTAAGTCCAAAGACCAGTTTAAAGCGTTATACAATCTGTATATAGGAAACGAACTACCAATTGTTATACCTGCTGCACCAACCTGATTTCCATACATACTTACATTTGTCTTATCATAATAGGCACCTATTCTGTAGGTAACTCTCTTAAGATAATATCTTATATCATATTTGTTTGGAATATACTCAAAACCAACTCTTATTGATGAAGCCGCTGCCGGTTTGTATCCAACATCAGATATCTCTGCAAGATTTGAATTGGTCCAATCCTGTCTGGTGTAATCTACACCAACCATCCATTTGTCCCTCTTTTTAAAAGATGCTCCAAATGATAATTCTCCTGGAATTCTCTGAATATATTTATCGTTTGTACTGGTATATACAGTATCTATCTGGGAATCTGTTACAGAGTGTGAATATCTGGTTAGCTCACCCTTTAAATCTACGCCAAACCTGTATGCAGCACCCAATGTAAGCTCTTTGTCTTTACCAAGTTTTGTAAAATACTGCAAACCAACTCTTCCACCTAAGGCACCAACTGAATAATCCCAACCATTCTCAACACTGCTCACTGTTCCGTTTGTTGTATAGACAACATCACTGTGTCTCTCAAGATTTCCAAAGTAATACACTAATTCTGCACCAACAGAAAAATGTTTGAAGAAATCCATTGCAGCACCAAAGAAAACTTGGTTAATGCTGCCTATTCCATATTTTTCATATGCTATATCCCCATAATTCAAAATCAAATCAGGATCTCTCTCCACTGATCTGAACTTGTATCCTATATTTGAGTATGGAGATACACCTACTATTATTGCAGACTTCTTGTAAATTGGGGCGGTAAAAATAAAATTCTGTACAGTAAAGGTATTGTATGCAGAAGAAACCCCTTTGGTATCCTTGTTATAGAAATTCTTGGAAGCAGCACCAAAATCCAACATGAATGCCAATGTATCCCTTGCAGTTATTGATGCAGGATTAAGATAGTTGATAAATCTGTTGTCCCTTACTCCAACACCTATTCCACCCATAGATTTGTTAAAAGCTGTTCCCTGCTTTTCTATCTCACCCAAACCATACAATGAATATGGTGTATATGTACTCATTGCATCTGTTTCCTGTGCAACCATAATATTTGAACAGAACAAACAGATAACAACGCTATAAACAATTCTCTTTATAAAATTACTTTTCTGCATAATAATCAGCTATTTGAGCTAATCCTAATAAAACTAAATTCTTAATAACAAAAATTGGGCCTTTTATCTTCTGTGCAAAATAAAAGGAATCCCCACCGGTAAATACAATGATTCTATCCTTAAATAGATTCATATATCCTTCCACTTCAAATTTCAGGCCTAAAACCACACCCGCCGTCATTGCACCAGTTGTATTCACCCCAACAGGCTCAAATTCCGCATCTGGAGTAATTAACGGCAAACGCTTTGTAAAAGCATTCAAAGCTCTAAACCTTGATTGCATTCCAAGTGAGATATTACCGCCCTCGTATACGCAATCCTTATTTATGAAATCTACTGTTAAAGCAGTCCCAAAATCAAATTTTATAATATCCTTTCCAGGAAACAACATTGCTACAGCCAAAGCCCCCGCCAATCTGTCTGCACCTAACCCTATTGGAGGAAATGAATACTTTAAATCTATTGGTAATTCTACACTTGTGTTCAACACTACCAATTTTCTGCACTTCTTCTCCAGCACACTCTCCATTTTAGGATCATCCTCCCTAACTGTAGAAAGAACTATAACGTCAAAGTATTGAGTTTGAATAATAGACAATATGAAATCCAAAGTTGCCAACTGTGAACTTCTAAAAATCTCACCCAACTCTCCATTTTTATGGTAAGCAACCTTACAGTTGGAATTTCCTATATCAATCAATAAATTTTTCACAACACAGTACCTTACAATCTTGCAAAGATAGAAATTTTCATTGTATACACAATATTATAAGCAATTTCAATACTTGTTATCCCTCTAACACTCACCACTAATCTGTTATTGCTCTCCCTTAAGTTTCCAAAAAGTTTAGGGTTTTGACTTATATATTTTAATATTTGGGCAAAGATTGGAGATTTGTAGTAAGCAGATTGCTGATTGTTCACAAAGTGAATTATCATTATTCCATTCTTTATTTTTAACCTTTCAAAACCAAGAATTATAGCCTCTCTCCTTAATCTTACTATATATGTAAGTTGTCTAAATTGCTCTGGAATTTCTCCAAACCTGTCTGTAAGGTCATTTGTAAACTTAACTATATCTTCCTCCTTGCTCATGGCATCAAGCTCTTTATATAGCCTGATTTTTTCCGAAGTCTGAGGTATATAACTGTCGGGAATCAAAAGTTCCTGATCTGTATCTATAGTACACTCTGTTATATACTGATAATTTTCTTCTTTATTGTTTGGAGTGTTGTTTATTTCATCAATATTATAACTCTCTTGTTTTATTTCCATAAAGGCTTCGGATAATATTCTCTGATATGTCTCAAAACCCATATCTGCAATAAAACCGCTCTGCTCCCCTCCTAAAAGGTTTCCTGCACCTCTTATATCCAAATCCTGCATAGCAATGTTAAAGCCACTTCCCAAATCAGAAAATGCCTCAATAGCTCTTAGCCTTCTTCTTGCATCATCTGTTACAGTTACCATTGGTGGAACAATCAAATAACAGAATGCTTTTTGATTGGAACGTCCAACCCTTCCCCTTAACTGGTGCAAATCACTTAAACCAAAATTCTGAGCCTGATTTATAATAATAGTATTGGCGTTAGGGATATCAATTCCATTCTCAATAATGGTAGTTGCCAACAGAAGGTCATAATCCCCAGCCATAAAATCAAGAATCATTTCCTCCAGCTCCTTTGGCTCCATTTTGCCATGCCCCACGCAAGTCTTTATACCCGGACATATTCTTTTAATGATATCATCCACTGCCAATATATCTTCTACCTTATTGTGTACAAAATATACCTGACCTCCCCTCTCAAGCTCAAAATTTATGATATCCCTTATATACTCCTCGTTAAAATCAATAATTTCTGTCTGAACAGGGAGTCTGTTAGGTGGTGGGGTATTTATAATGGATAAATCCCTTGCTCCCAATAATGAGAACTGCAATGTTCTTGGTATTGGTGTTGCAGACAATGTTAATGTATCAACAGAGAGTTTCATCTGTCTTAGCTTTTCTTTTGCAGCCACTCCAAATTTCTGCTCCTCATCTATAACAAGCAGACCCAAATCCTTGAACTCTATCTCTTTATTGAGTATTCTGTGAGTACCTATCAATATGTCAACCTTACCCTCCTTTAAATTTTGGGCAACCTCCTTAATCTGTTTTGATGTCTTTAATCTGCTTATATACTCTATTTTACAAGGGAAATCCTTTAACCTTTTAGAGAAGGTTTTATAATGTTGTAAAGCTAGAATTGTGGTAGGGACCAAAACAGCAACCTGCTTACTGTCTGCCACAGCTTTAAAAGAGGCCCTTATTGCAATTTCTGTCTTGCCAAATCCAACATCTCCACACACAAGTCTGTCCATAGGATACTCTTTTTCCATATCCTCCTTAACATGCTGGGTTGTCTTTAGCTGGTCTGGTGTATCTTCATACATAAAAGAGGCCTCTAGCTCATTTTGCAGATAACTGTCGGGAGAAAAAGCAAAACCTTTGGCCTGTCTTCTCTCTGCATACAACTTAATAAGGTCTTTTGCTATATCCTTAACTTTCTTTTTGGTTGTACTCTTTAATTTTTCCCAGGCTCCTGTTCCTAATTTATATACTTTAGGAGGGGTCCCTTCTTTGCTTTTATATCTGCTTATCCTGTGTATTCCGTGAATTGATACAAATATTACATCATTATCCTTATAAATAAGCTTGATAGCCTCCTGTACAACTCCATTTATATTAGTCTTTACCAAGCCTCCAAAAACTCCAACACCATGGTCTATATGAACCACATAATCTCCAATATTAAAGGCACTTAACTCATTTAAAGTTAATCTTTCACTCCTTTGAACTTCCCTTTTTATCTTTACTCTGTGATACTTGTCAAAAATCTGATGGTCTGTATAAAGACAAATCTTTGATACATTATCTATAAAGCCTGCATGCACAGAAAAATTAAGCTCACTGAACTTTCCTACTTTTATCCCCTCTTTCTCATTTATATTAGAGAATATATTACGCAATCTCTCAAGCTGCTTGTCGTTTTCACTACAGATATAAACAGAGTAACCCAAATTGGTCTTATCATTTATATCATTAAGCAACAGGTCAAAATTTTTATTGAAAGTTGGTTGTGGAGAGATATTGAACTCCACTGTTTTATTTTTCCTGTGTGTAAACTGATTAAAATATATTTGGGTATTCTTTTCTATGGAATTTAAAACCTCAGCATAAATCTCTCCTTGCAGACAAGAGATATCATTTATCCACACATTACAATTTCCTTCCCCGATAAATTCAAATATATTCTCCCCTTTCTCCTGCTCATTTAAAGTTTGTTCATATATATTAGGGAAAATTTCTATCTCAGTCAATTCACCAATGGATCTTTGTGTATTGACATCAAACTCCCTTATGCTCTCAACCTCATTTCCAAAAAAATCTATACGGAAAGGTTTGTCGGATGAGTAAGAGAATAAATCTATAATAGAACCTCTTAAAGCAAACTGACCTGGCTCCCCAACAAAATCAACCTTCTCAAAGTTATACTCCATTAGTGTTTCCTTTATGAATTGATGAGAAAGCATATCACCTTTCTTTATTTTAAGGATATTCTTTTTCAACAAATCACTGTCCAGAACTTTCTCATAAATTGAAGCAGGATAAGCAACCAGAGTAATATTTTTAAACTTACTTTGCCCTTGCAGATAATGGTTGAGTTCACTTATAGCTGAGCTTCTCTGAACTTTTTGCGAAGATTCTTTTATAGTGGTTATCTTATTGTTTACATAAGTGGATGATGAAGGAAAAAAGAAGACACTCTCACTATCGAGCAGACTATAAAGATCATTACAAAAAAATTGTGCCTGCTCTTTATTATCCATTACCACTACATTAATGCCTGTAGAAACAGCACTGGAATAAACCAAAGATTTGGCACTACCATAGATACCTTTTATCTCTAGTTTATTTTTGGAATTATTATTTAAAAATTCAACTATCTCTTTTACAGATAATTGAGATATAAATTTATCTTTAAATACACAATTGTTCATAGTGTATGCAAAGTAAATTAAGTTTTTAACAAAGGACAAGAAAATATGTTCAAAATTGTTGAAAAAATAGGGATAACTATGTTAATAACTTATAAAAAGAAAAATTTTGAAGATGTAGTATTTTGTATATACAACAGAGGTTACAGAACCTCCAAATAAAGTATTTATAAATTACAATAAAGTTTTTATTACGGTTATCAACAATTTCTAGTTGTCAATAATTTTTACAAAGTTATTAACAGTTGTTGATATCCTGGAATAATATGATAATTTTCAAATATTTATAAAATATTCAAATGTTAATAACACTGGTAATAATTAACATTAGTGTTAGAGTTTTGTGGTTTTCAACATATTGACAACTATATATAATAACTAAATAGAATTAAAATAAATTTAAGTTATATTTGTAGTATGAAAAGAGTTGATGAGAATTTTGATCCCAGAAAAGAGGTACATTTTTCTGATGCCGAATTGGAAGGTGTTATAAGACCTAAAGAGTTTGAAGATTTTTCTGGTCAAGATAAAATATTAAAGAACCTTAAAGTTTTTGTAAAGGCTGCCAAACAGAGAGGTGAGTCTTTGGATCACGTTTTGTTTCATGGTCCTCCAGGTTTAGGTAAAACAACTTTGGCTAATATTATAGCCAACGAGTTGGGGGTTAGCATGAAAATAACATCTGGACCAATCTTGGACAAACCAGGTGATTTGGCTGGTCTTTTAACAAGTCTTGATGAGGGTGATGTGCTGTTTATAGATGAAATCCACAGATTATCCCCAATAGTAGAGGAATATCTATACTCTGCAATGGAAGACTACAGGATAGATATAATGATAGATAAGGGTCCAGGTGCCAGATCTGTCCAGATTTCATTGAATCCTTTCACATTGGTTGGGGCAACCACAAGAAGTGGCCTTTTGACAGCCCCTTTAAGAGCCAGATTTGGAATTCAGTGCCATTTGGAGTATTATGACTCATCCGTACTTCAAAAAATCATTCAGAGGAGCTCCAGAATACTTAATATAGATATAGATTCACAAGCTGCTTTAGAGATAGCTTGTAGAAGTAGAGGAACTCCCCGTATAGCAAATGCTTTACTTAGAAGAGTAAGGGATTTTGCACAAGTGGAAGGAAATGGTAGAATAGATTTACCTATAACAAAATATGCACTTGATGCCCTTAATATAGATAAGAGAGGATTGGATTTAATGGATAATAAAATTCTTACAACCATTATCCATAAGTTTAAAGGTGGTCCGGTAGGTCTCAATACAATAGCAACAGCAGTAGGAGAAGATTCGGGAACACTTGAAGAGGTTTATGAGCCATTCCTTATAAAAGAGGGATTTATAAATAGAACACCAAGGGGAAGAGAAGTTACCGAGTTAGCATACAAGCATTTAGGTTTAAATAAATATATTCCCGACAATACCTTGTTTTAAAATAATAAACACATTATACATATGAAAAAACAATTAAGCTTACTATTATTACTAACAATTTTTACCGTAGATATTTTTGCGTGTACATCTGCAATCTTTACAGGTAAAATTACAGCCGATGGAAGACCTTTAATGTGGAAACATAGAGATACAGGTCAGGAGAACAATAAAATTGAGTATGTAACAGGAGAGAAATATAAATTCCTTGCATTGTATAATTCTCCCGATAACCTTAAAGAGGCTTGGACAGGTACCAACGAGGTTGGTTTCTCAATTATGAATACAGCTTCATACAACTTAAAGTATGATGATGTTCCAAGTAACCAGATGGACAGAGAGGGAGAGGTTATGTATAAAGCCTTGGCTACCTGTAAAACACTTAAGGATTTTGAAAAAATGTTGGACAACTACAAAAGACCAATGGGTGTAGAGGCCAACTTTGGAGTTATAGATGCAGAAGGTGGTGCTGCTTATTATGAGGTAAACAATGATTCTTGGACAAAAATAGATGTAAATGATCCAAAAATTGCCCCTCAAGGATATATTGTATACACTAACCATTCAAATACAGGTAAATTGAATGATGGTATGGGTTATATAAGATATACCAACGCAGATAAGATTGTTAAACAACACCTTTCAAGAAATGGAGAGTTTACCCCAAAATGGATAATGCAAAACCTTTCAAGAAGCTATTATCATTCAGTATTGGGAATTGACCTTTTAAAAGATAAAGAGGTTGTAGAAAAATGTGGTGGCTGGTTTATTGACCAGGATTTTATTCCAAGAAGATCTTCTACATGTTCAATTGTTGTAAGTGGAGTAAAAAAAGGTGAGGATCCAAAAAATACAATTATGTGGACTAACT
>JAFYMJ010000169.1 GCA_017556665.1 Bacteroidales bacterium | reverse complement strand
TTTAACCACAGGAAGCATGTTCTGGAACAACTGGCTAGGGCTGACCGATGCAACTGCAACCATTCAGGTACAGAAAGGTGTTGGTGGAAGCATGTTGAGTGACAACTCTGTTGGAGGAAGTATTAACATTATAACCAAAACTGCAAGCGGAAGATCCAATGTGAATGGTGGAATAACCTATGGAGGTGGCGGTGTATTCAAAACATATTTGGGCTACAACAGTGGGGAACTAAAGAATGGTTGGGGTGTATCACTTATGGCATCAAAAACCTGGGGACACACTTGGGTGGAGTGTACAGATGTAAGCTCAATTTCATATATGCTGTCTGTAAGCAAAAGAATTAATGCCAGACACTCACTGTTGTTTACAGCACTTGGTTCACCAGAGAAACATAACCAACGCTCCAGCAGACTTTCTGTTGCTGATGTTGAGAAATATGGAATAGGCTACAACAAGAACTGGGGTTACATTACCCTTACAGACAAGAATGGAAAATCTTATAAGGAGGCCAGGACACTAAACAAAAACAATTATCATAAGCCTTATTTTATCTTAAACCATTTTTACAATAACGGTGGAAAGGTTTCCCTAAACAATGCAATGTATCTGGCAATTGGACATGGCGGTGGCTACTGGGCAGAGACTAAAGGGAAAAAGATAGCTTCATATCTAAAAGATGGTTACGTAGATTGGGACAGTGTTGTGGCCGACAATAAAGTTGCAGCTGCAGCTGGCAAATCTGCTACAAACATTATGAGTGACTACATAGCAGGGCATACTCAATTTGGTCTTAAAAGTGCACTTGATTTAAAACTTAGCAACAAACTGACTTTTGGAACCGGTATCCACTACCAGTACTATGCAACATGGGAGCATGAAAAAATTACAGATTTGCTGGGAGGAGATTTCTGGTATGAAGATTATGCATCCAAATCTTTAATGGGAGAGGCTGGAAGAGATCCATATAAGGAAGTTGGAGACTTTATTAGAACACATAACGGTAAAACTACCCACTTTGGAACATTATACGCAACTTTAGGCTACACCTCTGCAAAATGGAATGTAGAGTTGGGTACAAGCCTTAATGTTTCATCTACAAAAAGATGGGATAAATATAACTATGCAATTGGACAACATATAAGTGAAGCTGCAAATGGCGTGGGTGCATCCGTTAAAGCTGGCGCATTATACAGACTAAGCAACAAAGGAAAGACTTCTCAAAGTCTATATATGAATGCTGCATATTACAGTCGTGTACCATATTCAAATGTATTCTTTGCCAGTGGAAACAATCAGATTTCTAAGGGGGTTAAGAATGAGCAGAACTACCTTACAGAATTAGGCTACAGGCTTTTGTTTGCAAAAGGTGGTATAGAGGCTACATTCTATGCAAGCTACTGGAAAAACAAATCTATAATGAGTAATCCTTACAAGCCATTGGATGACGATTCATATAAATTTATGATTACCGGTCTTGATGCATTCCACTATGGTCTGGAAATTGACGCACATTACAATTTTACAAAATGGTTAAATGTAGGTGCATGGGGCTCATTTGGTAGCTGGAAATGGAAAAATGATGTAAGCGCAAACATATATGACCCATACTCTGGACAGATTGCACAAACAGTAGAGGTATACAGCAATGGTCTGCCCGTTGGAGATGCTCCACAGACACAAATTGGTGCAAAAGCAGACTTTAATATTGCAAAAGGATTGAATGCAGGTATCATATGGACATTCAACGACAGATATTGGGCAGATTTTGAGCCTAATACCCGCACAAATGCAAATGACAAAACTGAGCCTTACAGAATACCTTCATACAATCTGGTAAATATAAGTGCAAACTATCACCTTCCTATTAATGTAACCCAAGAGAGACCTCTTGCCCTTGACATTTTTATAAATGTAAACAATCTGTTTGATGAGATGTATATAGAGAGAGGCAAGGATGGTGCAGACCACACTTTAGATACCTTTACAGGATATTGGGGACAAGGAATCAACTTTAACTGCGGATTAAAAATCAGCTTCTAAAAAACAGAAGATGCCGGGTCAAAAGCTTTTGATCTGGCATCTTCCTTATTTATGATATTTTCTGTAATTACTCTACAATTGAAGAAGCAACAACATTTGCTACCAATGCTCTTAGTCTTACAACACCACCTTTATCCACTGGGTGAACTCTGTGAGTTAGAAGAATAACAGAAGTTTTAGAAACTGGATCAACTATGATTGATGTACCAGTATAACCAGTGTGGCCAAAAGTTTTTGTTGGATGGAACAAGTTGCCATTGTTTGATGCATATGGAGAGTAGTTGTCCCAACCTAAAGATCTGCCAAGTTGTTTAACCTCACTTGGAACTCTTGTCATAGTCTCTACTGTAAGTTTGCCTAGAACTTGTTTTCCCTCAAACTCACCGTCGTTCATAAGAGCAGCTGCCAAAACAGCCAAATCCTCTGCAGTTGAGAATACACCTGCATTACCTGAATTACCATGGTTCATAACTCTTGCAAGAGGATCATGAACCTCACCTAGTAGAACAGAACCGTCTGGTTGTTTCTCTGTAGGGGCAACTCTACCAATCAAATCTGCCTTTTTGCTTGCCATATAGGTTGTGCTTGACATACCCAAAACATCAAAGATGTTCTCTTGTGCATACTCTGCAAGAGTTTTGCCTGTAATCTTTTGAAGAACATTCTGAAGAGTGATAAAGTTAAGACAGCTATACTCAAATTTTGTAGTTGGTTTGTATACTCTCTTCATTGTACAGATATAGCTCATTAAGCTGTCGGGATCTGCAACACCTTTATCTTTAATTACAACATCTGGAGATACATATGGAGGAAGTCCACTTGAGTGAGTAAGAAGATCTACAATTCTGATATTTGTCTTTTTACCTGTCTCTGGATCTACATATGGTTGGAAACCTGGGATATACATATCCACTCTGTCTGTAAGTCTGTATCCGCCTTGCTCAAGCAAACGGGCCATACTCATAGCTGTACCAACTACTTTACTGCAAGAAGCCAAATCAAAAATAACATCCTCTGTCATTGGAGTTACCTCTGGATATACACTCTTGTTACCATAAGCTTTAATGTAAGCTAATTTTCCATTTCTGACTACAGCTAAAACTGCACCTGGAATCTCTTTGTTCTCAATAGATGCGTTAATGATATCATCTACTTTAGATAAACGTGCTGGATCCATTCCAACTTCAGATGGAGAAACTCTGTCTATTTTCCCATCGTGATTAACCGATTGGCTTGAACAAGCAACTGCGGCAAACAATACCGCACATACAAGAAGTAATTTTTTCATTGTGTATTGTGTTTAGATAATTTCCTAAAATACAAATTTATAAAAAACATTTTGGTTATCACTAATCTAACCGGCAAAAAAAGATACCCATAGAGGAACAGAGAAATCTACAATTACCGCATGAAATATTGATATGAATGCCAGATGTTTCCCACACACTTTTGTAATGATTGGAAGTGATGTATCCATCCCTGTGGCCCCTGCCACGCATATTGGGGCAAATACTCCAAAAACTTTATACAGAAGTGGAGAGAACAACAGTACAACCATTTCCCTTATTACATTGGCAATTAGGGCTACTGTACCCAATTCAGCAGCCATTTGAGCCCCATAAGAGAGGGTCTTTAAATCTGCAATTAAAATTGAGGATAGAGAATAATACCCAAATCCACATCCAACAGCCAGGCAGTCTGCCATAGACCATTTACTTATTACAAGGCTTGCAAGAGCAGAGAAAATTATAGTCCCCAACATTGTAGCAACAGGTAGCACAATCATTTTTGGGCTTACACTTTTTAGAATCTCTTTAAGTTTCTTGTCAGATCCTATGCTTAATCCAACCTGAATCATAAGCATATACAGCACCCATGTGGCAATATCTCCCCCACTGATATTATCTGGAAGTACATCTGCCACCCCAATTATGATTCCAAAAATACAGAATGCTACTATCACAAAACTCCCCTGCAGCATCTTAAATACATTACCCTTCCCCGACAATTTACTTTCATCTGCTGTACTATTATTTTCATTGTTGCTCTTTGTAGCATTGTTGTCGGCTGAGCCTGAAAGCCACTGCCTCTCTTTTCTAAAAAAGAATTTGAATACAAACAGGGCTGCAAGAGCTGTCCCCAAAGTTGCTGCCATAGAGATAATGAGAGCCTGAGCCCCCAGAGTTGAGAGGTTGTTTATAATATTCTCA
>JAFYMJ010000168.1 GCA_017556665.1 Bacteroidales bacterium | reverse complement strand
GGTTCTATTCCCTGGTAAAACTGCTATTGCTTACAACGTAGTTCACAACTTTGCTCTAAATGCATATGTAATTGAGTATGATGGTGCTGAGTATACTTGTGCTACTTTAGAGGAGGTTAACTCTGTTATCTCTGTAGTATTCGGTAACGATTCTCATGATGATCATGAGGGTGATGACAGCCACGGTGACAACCACGGTGATGGTCACGGTGACGGTCATGGCGGTACAAACGCTGGTGGTGGAGCTGGTGACGCTGAGTAATTAATTGGCAATTGAGTTATTTTTTGAGCTGAGAAATGATGCAGAAAATGTTTAAACGGTTAATACTGGTTGGTATTCTTGCCTGTTGCCATTTTACGCTGTATGCTCAGCTTTCATATGGAACCACCGGTCTTTTGCATATGCCTTCGGCAGAGATGCAGGATGACAAGACCTTTATGGTTGGTGGCAATTATCTCCATAAAAATCTAACTCCAGACACATGGAATTATGGTACTTACAACTATTATTTTAATGTAACTATATTCCCTTTCCTTGAGGTTGCATATACAGCAACAATGTTCAAGGCTAAGACAATTGGAATTGACTGGAAAGTTGATGGAGAAAAATTTACTAATCAGGACAGATATTTTTCGTTCAGATTGAGGTTGATTGAGGAGGGAAAGTATTGGAAATATATGCCGGCAATTGTTGTAGGAACATCTGACCCTTACACAGAGAGTGGAGATGGTCAGATTGCATCTACAAGCGGTAACGGTTATTTCTGCAGATTTTATGTAGCTGCAACCAAACATTTCAGATTTGGAACAGAGAGATTGGGACTCCATCTTGCATATATCTACAACAACAGAAAGAGTTACCATTACAATGGCTTGGCAGTAGGTGTTACATACAACCCTTCATTTGCCCCTCAACTGAGATTTATAGCTGAATATGACAGTAGGGATTTCTCAATAGGAGCTACATACGAGTTGTTTAACCAGTTGCATGCTCAAATTCAGTTACAGAGTTGTAAGTATTTATCGGGAGGACTTACTTATAAGGTACACTTAAAGTAAACTCCTAAAACAAAAATTTAATAAAGAATAAGAAAATGAAAAATAAATTAATCATCTTATCGGTAGTTCTATTAGGTTTGGCTACAATTGCTAACGCTGCCAACAAAGATAGATGGTATGCAGAGAAAGGCAGCCACAACTTCTTTGTAAGTCTTGGTGGTGGTATCCAATTCTGCGTTAACCCTGATAACAGTGATTACGGCTTGGGTAAAGCTGTAACAGGTCAATTCCAACTTTCAGTTGGTAAATTAATCAACCCAGTATGGGGTGTTAGACTACAAGGTTCAATCCTTAACACCAAACTTAACTCAGATTATATTAACGGTGATAACGGTACTTTCGTTAACCTAAAACAAAAATATGTTGCTTTACGTGCAGATGCTATGTTCAACATCTCAAACGCTATCTCTGGTTACAACCCAGATAGAGTTTTTGATGCATACGCATTCATGGGTCCAAGCCTTACTATCACTAAAGCTACTATTGCTACTGAGAGAAAAACTGCTGCTTTAGTTGGTGGTACTGTTGGTCTAGGTGGTAAATTCAATGTAAGCAAATCTTTTGATATCTATGTAGAGGCTAGAGGTGAGGTTGCTCAATCTCCATTTGGTGATTACAGCAGCTCAATTGCTGATGGTAATGTTGCTGTTACTGCAGGTCTAACTTACTACTTTGGTGGCAAAAAATTTGTTAAAGTTACTAACATGGCTCTTCTTGACGCTGCTAACGGTGACATTAAGAAATACAAAGAGTTACTTGCTCAAGAGCAAGATGCTCACAATGTTACTAAAGCTGAGCTAGAGAAAGAGAAAAAGAACATCAAAGTTCAAGAGGTTGTTAAAGTTGTTGAGACTGAGAGCGCTGGTGACAGAGCTATCTTCTTTACAATTGGTAGTGCAAGAATTGACTCTAAAGGTAAAGTTAACATTAAACTTGCTGCTGAGTTAATGAAAGCTAACACAGACGTTAAATACGTAGTTTACGGTTATGCTGATAAAGCTACAGGTTCTGTTAAGACTAACCAAAAACTTTCAGAGAAACGTGCTCAAGCTGTTGTTGACGAGCTAGTTAAGAATGGCGTAAGCGCTGATCAAGTTGAGGCTAAAGGTATGGGTGGTCAAGAGAACATGTTCGAGAACAGCCGTGCTCTTACCAGAGTTGTTATTATTGAGAGAGCAAAATAATTATCTGATCAATAATATATGAGGAAAGTGACCATTTTTGGTCACTTTCTTTTATTTATATACCTTTGGAAGGTTTTATTACAAGTGTATGGCAAGTTATTTACAGGTAGAAAATGTTTCTAAGTCGTATGGACCTAGAGTGTTGTTCAAGGATATATCTTTTAACATTAATGAAGGGGATAAAATAGCCCTAATAGCCCCTAATGGTACAGGCAAGACCTCTCTTTTGAGAATTCTGGCTGGTGTTGACAGCTCAGATGGGGACGGAAAGATAAAATTCCTTAAAGATATCTCAATTGCCTTTTTGGCTCAGGACAACAAGTATGATGGGAACCTTACCATCTTTGATGTTGTTTCTCCCAATGCACGCAACTGCATGGAGTACGAGGTAAAGGAGATCTTGTTTTCTTTGTCCCTTACAGATATTGACAAGAAGATAAATGAGTTGAGTGGTGGTGAGATAAAGAGGGTTGCCATAGCTTGCATGTTGGTCCAGAAACCAGATTTTCTGGTTATGGATGAGCCTACCAACCATTTGGATATGGATACAATAGAGTACCTTGAGAACTATCTTTCAAAGCAAAGGTGTACACTATTGATGGTTACCCATGACAGGTATTTTCTTGACCGTGTCTGCAATCAGATTATAGAGATGGCAGACGGTACACTTTATACATATAATGGCAATTATTCATATTTCCTTGAGAAAAGGGAGGAGAGGCTGGCCAATACCAATGCTCAGATAGACAGGGCAAGAAATCTTCTTAGAGGTGAATTGGAGTGGATGCGCAGAACTCCATCTGCCAGAACAGGAAAGGCAAAATATAGAATTGATTCTTTTTACGATTTGCAGGAGAGGGCCCAGCAGAAAATAGTTGAGACAAATATGACTATTAATGTGGGTATGGCAAGATTGGGAAAGAAGGTGATAAATTGCAAGAACCTTTCATTCAGCTGGGAGAACTGGATTGGACTTAAAGATTTTACATACAACTATATTCCTGGTGAGAAAATAGGGGTTGTTGGAAATAATGGTGTTGGTAAATCTACTTTCCTTAATCTAATGACAGGTAACCTGAATCCGTCGGGAGGAGAAATAGAGATAGGGGAGACAATAAGATTTGGATATTACAGGCAGGAGGGGATTTCATTCAACCCTAATGATACGGTAATTGATGCAGTAAGAGAGATTGCAGAGGTTGTTACTCTGGAGGATGGAAAGAGTGTTCCTATATCTACTTTCCTTAATTATTTCCTGTTCCCGCCTCATATGCACTATACCAAGATTGAGAAACTTAGTGGCGGGGAGAAAAGGAGATTGTACCTTATGACTGTATTGATGAGGCAGCCCAATTTTCTTATACTGGATGAGCCAACAAATGATTTGGATATACTTACATTAAATGTTCTGGAGGAGTATCTGAGGTCATATACCGGTTCTGTCCTTATAGTTTCTCATGACAGATTCTTTTTGGACAAGATATGTGACCATCTTTTTGTGTTTGAAGGAGAGGGTGTGGTTAAGGATTTTATAGGAAGTTATTCAGATTACAGAGAGTATATTAAGGCCAAAGAGAAAGAGAAAAAATCTTTGTTGAAACAAAGTCAGTCCAAGGAGCAGAAAGGAAAGGAGTTTGTCTTCACCGACAATGTTAAGGAGAGCAAAAGAAAGCTCTCTTTTAAAGAGAAGAGGGAGTTTGAGCAGCTTGAGGGTGAGATAGAGGCTCTTGAAAGGGAGAAAAAAGAGTTGGAAGAGGCTTTGTCGGGAGGAAAATTATCCCCAGCACAGTTGCAGGAGGCATCTGTGCGTATAGGTGTTGTAATGGATGAACTTGATACAAAGAGTATGAGGTGGCTTGAACTTAGTGAATATGCTATATAAAGAACTTGTTCACTTTTGCCAAAACTTGAGGCAATGCAAAGACCACAACCCTGTCGTAAGGTTTTATATTTGTCTCTGGTGTTGCCATAAAGCTTGAAGTTCCCCTTATAATGCCACCTATAATGGCTTCTTTTGGAAAATGAAGGTCCTTGATTGGGCCTTTTGTTATTTCACTGCCCGGGCTTACAATAAACTCAAGAATCTCTGCATCGGAACCGTTAAGGCACTTGATGGATCTTACTTTGTTACTTAAAGTGAACCTGAAGATTCTGCCGGCAGTAATCAGTTTTTTATTTATTACTGCGTCAACACCCATCTCCTCTGCAAGTTTGATGTACTCAATATTCTCAACCTCTGCAATTGTTTTGGCTACACCCATTTTCTTTGCTGCTACGCAAGAAAGGATATTGGTCTCGGAACTGCTGGTAACGGCAACAAAGGCATCGTACTGTTTTACATCTTCTTCTAAAAGGAGGTCTGAATTACGGCCATCGCCATTTATGATAAGTACTTTGTCCAGTGTTTGTGCAAGATACTCGCAACGCTCTTTTCTGGATTCAATAATCTTTATATTGTCTGTTAGAGGTCTCATCTTTTTGGCAAGCATCTCGCCAATGCTGCCACCTCCAACTATCATAAGATTCTTAATCTCTATATCGTTTTTACCAGAGTAGCTCATTGCCTGGTTTACACCATCTCTGGTACAAATTACAAATACAATATCCCCTTGGATGAATTTTGTTGAAGGGGTAGGGATAATTGTAATGGAATTTCTTTCAATAGCAACTGTCTGGTACTGGCTGTTGCCCTCATATGAGCATATGTCTGAAACTTGTTTGTCTATTAGCGGAGCTCCCTCGTCAAGTCTGAATACAACCATTTGCAGCATACCTCTTGCAAACTCCATAAATTCAGATGTTCCTGTCTGGCGTAACAGGTCTGCAATCTCATATGATGCAATCTTTTCTGGATAGAACAACAAGTCTATGCCCAATTCGGTAAACATAAGCTTGTTTACATGATGCATGTACTCATCGTTATTGACGCGGGCTGTAACCTTTTTGCTTCCAAGCTTTTTAGCAAGCAAGGCACTTAATATGTTTACATCTTGCTGTTGTGCCGGACTTACCGCAATAAACAAATCTGCATTCTCTACACCAGCTTGCATAAGGGTTGCAATGGATGTAGGTTGTCCCTGAACAGTTATAACATCTGCAATCTCACTCAACTTGTTAAGACGGGCAGGATCATTGTCAATTATGGTAAGCATATTGGCCTCTTTGCTCAACATTTTGGCAAGATGGCTGCCTACCTCTCCAGCTCCAGCAATAATGATGTTCATAATCAGTACCTGTTATTAATGAAGACTTACACCAATAAGTCTCATGAATTCTTCCCTAGTTTTAATGTCTTTCATAAAAGCACCAGTGAATGCAGAGGTAGTAGTTACAGAATTTTGTTTCTGTACACCTCTAATTTGCATACACATATGGGCTGCTTCAATTACCACTGCCACTCCAAGAGGATTAAGTGTATTCTGGATACAGTCCCTTATCTGCACGGTAAGTCTTTCCTGAACCTGCAATCTTTGTGCAAACGCATCAACTACTCTTGGAATCTTGCTCAATCCTGTAATATATCCGTTGGGGATGTATGCAACATGAGCTTTTCCATAGAATGGAAGCATATGGTGCTCACACATTGAGTATATCTCTATATCTTTAACAAGAACTATCTGTTTGTATTCTTCCTTGAATTTTGCTGAGTTAAGTATAGCAACGGGGTCTGTATTATATCCTTGTGTAAGGAATTGCATAGCCTTTGCAACCCTTACCGGGGTTTTTATTAAACCTTCCCTGTTAGGATCCTCTCCAAGAAGTCTTAAAATTTCTGTATAATGTGCTGCAAGTTGCTCTGTGGTTTGCTCACTGAAGCACTCTTGTTTTGTATATGACATATTTAGCCTTATAAACTTAATATTACAAATGTAAAAAATATTTGATAAAAACTCTTAAATTTATTTTATGGTAGTAGAGGTGGCAAAATTATACTAACTTTGTTGTAGACTAAAAACGGGTTATGGAAAAATATAAGGTTCTTGTTGTAGATGATGAGGAGGATATATGCGAAATTTTGCAATATAACCTTACCAAGGCTGGATATGAAGTAGTGGTGTCTAACAGTGCAGAGGATGCATTGTACAAGTTAAGGGATGAATTCCATATTATATTGCTTGATATAATGATGGAAGGAATCAGTGGACTTAAGTTTGCCCAATTCCTTAGAGAGGAGTATAACAATAACATTCCAATAATCTTTGTTTCTGCATTGGGTAAAGAAGAGGATGTGTTGCAGGGGTTCAACAAGGGTGGTGATGACTATATATCAAAACCATTCTCCATTAAAGAGGTATTGGCAAGGGTAAAGGCTGTCTTGTCAAGAAGCTACCCCCAACAGAGTGTCATGTCCAAGGAGGTGTCAAAGGAATCTGGGGAGCAGGAGAAGAAATCTGAAGCCGAATTCTTTGAGTACAGGCAGCTTAAATTGAATTATGCCAATAAGAGACTCTATATAGATGGAAAAGAAATTGTCCTTACAAAAAAGGAGGCCGATATATTGATTTTATTGACAAGTGACCCTAATTCCATATTCAGCAGGGAGATCATACTCCAGAAAGTCTGGAAGGATGAAAGTTATGTTCTGGAGAGAACAGTAGATGTTCATATTGCAAGATTAAG
>JAFYMJ010000167.1 GCA_017556665.1 Bacteroidales bacterium | reverse complement strand
TATATAGGCCAGGGTGACTGTGCCCCTCTCCTACATATATGACATTATTTTCTATATCAATGGAGATAATGAAAATACTCTCTTTATGACCTCCTATATTAAGGCCCTTTCTTTGTCCAATAGTATAGTACTGTGCACCAATGTGTTTGCCAATTACCTTACCATCAGATGGTGAATAAACAACTGGAGAAGAGATTTGTTCCAACTCATCCAATGAATATTCGGTATGGCTTTTTACATCTTCCACAACTGGGCCCACCGCATCTGCAACAGTCTCACCAGCCTTTAATGCAACCTTAGTATATGGTGCCCTCTCCTGTTCATTTGCAAAAATCTCTACAACCTTCCCCTCTTTTGATTTAAGTTTCTGTTGCAGAAAAACAGGCAAATCAACTTTACCTACAAAACAGATACCTTGTGAATCTTTCTTTTCTGCACTAGGCAATCCTGCCTCTTTTGCAAGACGTCTGACCTCTGGTTTATCAATTTCTCCTATTGGGAAGAGAGCTTTTGACAATTGCTCCTGAGACAACTGACACAAGAAATAACTTTGATCTTTGTTCTTGTCATCTCCAGCCAAAATTCTGTAGATTGTCTCTCCCTTCTCATTTACAAACTCATCTTTCTTGCAGTAATGTCCAGTTGCAACATAATCCACATCAAGTTCCAATGCACATTTAAGGAAAGCATCAAATTTAATCTCCCTGTTGCAAAGGACATCTGGATTTGGAGTTCTACCTTTCTGATACTCACTGAACATATAATCAACAACACGTTGCCTGTAAATATCACTCAAGTCAACAAAATGGAAAGGGATACCCAATTTTTTTGCTACCATTTCGGCTACAAATTTATCTTCCTCCCATTCGCAGTCTCCATGCAATGTGCCAGTAGTATCGTGCCAATTCTGCATAAAAAGGGCAACAACATCATGGCCAGCCCTTTTTAACAATAAAGCAGCTACACTGGAATCTACTCCTCCCGATAAACCAACAGCTATTCTCATATCTATTTAATCTTTAATCTTGTTATGGCAGCCTGATATGCTTTTGCATTCCTGTTGTGCTGTTGCAATGTGGCTGCAAATTTATGTGTACCGTCCAAATTTGGACTGGCACAAAAATACAAATAATTATGCTTAGAATAATTCAAAACAGCATCAATGCCGCTAATACTAGGAATAGTTATAGGGCCAGGAGGTAACCCGGCGTACTTATATGTATTGTAAGGCGAATCTGTTTTCAGATGCTTGTATAAAACTCTTTTTAGAGTGAAGTCTCCCATTGCATATTTTACAGTTGGATCTGCCTCCAATTTCATACCCCTCTTTAATCTGTTTATATACACTCCTGCCACTTTTGGCATCTCCGGAACATAATTTGTCTCCTCACATACTATAGAGGCAAGAATAGAGACATCGTTCCTACTCATATTGAGTGTTTTTGCAAGGCTGTCCCTCCCTTTGTTCCAGAATGACTCATACTCTTTATACATTCTTTCCACAAGATTGTCGGGAGAAATACTCCAATAGACATTATATGTATTAGGGATAAACATTGCACAGAATGTTTCCTTATTGAATCCATATTTTTCAATTAAAACAGGATTGTTCAAAACAGAACTAAAGGAGGCCGAATCTGCCATAAGTTTCTTTCCAAGGAGGCCACAAAGTTTCTCTATGCCTCTTATATTCCCCGACAAAGTCAATTTACATGGAGTTTCCCATCCAAATGCAAAAGTCCTTAGAATATCTTTGTTTCTCATCCCCTCCTTTAACCTGTACATACCAGGCTTAAAGTTTTGCAGAGATTTCTGTCTTTTATATGAACTTATAAAAGAGGATGTGTCTTTAAGAATTACACTCAATTTATTTGTTACGTCTATAAATGAATCTGTGGGATAAATAAATATATCAGATGTAGAACTTACATTCTTTTTATAGTCATTAATCATGGGTAAAAGGGCCCCAATACCATAAATGGCCAAAAGAATTATGGATACTATAAGGATTTTATAAAATTTATTCTTGAACATATTACTCAAATTTATTACAGATAAACACTTTAGCTCCTTCTGCAATTCTCTCTGCACTCTTTAAATTATTGCTTTTAAGTACTGTCTTTGTAAATTGTTTATACTCTTTGGCCAAAGACTTGTACGTATCACCTTTTAAAGCATACACATAGTACTTTCCATCCTGCAGATAAATTTTCCTCTTCTTTGAATATTTATACAATCTGCACTCCTGCAAAGGCTGGTCATCACCAACAACTACTGGTGGCGGAGGAACAACTCCTTTCTTTTTAAGAGCTTTTTTCTGCATCTTTTCATAGCGCTTCTTAGCTTTAAGCTCTTTTCTTGTTGTATTGAAAGTCTTTGGAACGTCATATTCATACAACTTATATGTTTCAATTATGTCAATCAGCAATTGGGCATATTTTGGATTGGTGGCATAACCTGCAGCCTTCAGACCATGGGCCCATGCTTTGTAGTCTGTAATTTTAAGGTCAAATAATGATGCATATCTTTTGCCTGTAGAGAGAAAAATAGAGTGGTCTTCGTAAGATTCTACAGCCGAATTATATTTTCTGAAACATTCTCTTCTCTTGTCATCATCATGTCTGTATGTCTTCCCTTTCCAGCTTGTATGACACTTAATACCAAAGTGATTGTTTGCTTTTACTGCTAAAGATGAGTTGCCGTTGCCACTCTCAAGACACCCCTGAGCCAAAATAATGCTTGCAGGAATATTGTACATTCTCATTTGTCTGACTGCAATATCCTTGTACTGTTGGATGTATTGTATTCTTGATAATTTTTGCGAATAAACTATAGTAGATAAAAAAACCAATCCCGCTAACAGAAAAAATTTCTTCATATTATTTAAATATATAGAGCTACATATTTACAAAAATAGTAAATTTGTAAGAAACAGCATTAGACTATGATTGAGAAAACCATTACTATTTCCTATAAAGTGTACTCCACAATTAATGAATTGCCAGAGGAGGACAGAGAATTGGCTCTAAACGCAATACGTGCTACAGATAATGCATATGCACCATACTCAAATTTTAAAGTTGGAGCGGCAGTAAGAATGTCTAATGGAAGAATTTTCTGCGGAAACAATCAGGAAAACGCAGCATACCCATCGGGAATGTGTGCAGAGAGGGTTGCAATATATTACGCCCAATCCCTTTTCCCAAAACTTTCAATTAAGGCAATAGCCATTGTAGCAAAGAAAGATGGTTCTGTTACAAATAGTGTTACATATCCGTGTGCAGCTTGCAGACAAGTAATGTTGGAAGCTCAACAACGTTGTGGTAAACCAATTAAAGTGATTATGATTGGAGATTGCAAGATAGAAGTTGTTGAGAGTATAGATGCACTAATTCCTTTTTCATTCAATAATCTGCTTGTAGACTAGTAAATTTTTGGAAATTCAAAAATTTATCTATCTTTGTGCCCGGGTAAGTCATATACGACCAGCTCCTGCAGAACTCCCCCAGGACCGGAAGGTAGCAAGGGTATGTGGTTGTAGCGGTGCGATATATCAAGCTTACCCTTTTTTTGTATCCAATACTCTTATAGCTTCCATAACATCAGCATCGTATTGGTTTACAAATTCAATGAATTTGCTAAAGCTGTACAGTGATCTTATCATAAATCCTTTAAGATATTTCTTTATCTCATTTGATGATATATCCAAGTCACCCTCTGCTGGCTCAACTCCCATCTGTTTTGCAAAAGAGAGGAAGTTTATGAATATCTTGTCATCAATCTCAAATTTATTGCAGAAATCTCTAAATTTGGGATATTTCTTTATAAGGGATTCCCTATTGGAATCTACATAAGAGTTGGCAAAGTCTGCCATTATGGATTTTCTGTTCAACTCACCATAAAATTTTGTATAGAACGATGTATCCTGCGGGATAAAAATATCCGGCATTATACCTCCTCCACCATATACAACTCTCTTTTCTACAAGAGTAGTATATTTTAAAGAATCTGGGAAGTCTATGCTATCCTTACTAAAGTACTCCCCTTTTATATATCTCTCAATCTGATTCCTGTAATAATCGGTAGATTTTCCTTGTTCATATGGAGATTGTATTACCCTTCCCGATGGAGTGTGGTATCTGGCAATTGTCAATCTTATCTCAGATCCGTCGGGAAGAGGCATAGAACGCTGTACCAGTCCTTTGCCAAAGGATCTTCTTCCAATAATGACGCCTCTGTCCCAATCCTGTATAGCTCCACTCAAGATTTCACTTGCAGATGCAGAACTTTCATCAATCAAAACAGTTATTGGGGTATTCTTAAGGAAACCATTACCATCTGCATACTCTGACATCATTGGAACAGTACGCCCCTCTGTATATACTATCAACTGCCCCTTCTGAAGGAATTCATTGGTAATTTTTATTGCAGTGCCCAAATATCCTCCTGGATTGTATCTCAAATCTAAAATCAAACCTTTAATGTTGCCGTTATACTCTCTTAATATATTCATAAGTTCCTTGTGGGAAGTGGCAGAAAATCTTGTCAACCTCACATAAAGGTAATCTTGCGGAGTCTTGTAATGTGCATCAATGCTATGTAAAGGAATATCGTCTCTTGTAATCAGAAAATCCAGATAATCCTCTATATTTTTCCTTTTTACAGTAATCTTTACTTTGGAACCTTTGTCACCTCTTAAGTACTTATGTACCCTCTCTATAGAGAGATCTTTACCTGATATCTGTTCATCATCTACCTTTATAATCTTATCAGATGCCTTTAATCCAACTTTCTCACTTGGTCCTCCAACTATAGTAGACTGAACAGTCAAAGTATCATTTATAATGGCAAATTCTATACCTATGCCGCTAAAATTACCAATTAAAGGCTCATTCATTGCTTTTACATCTTTGGCCGAGATATATGCAGAATGAGGGTCCAGTTCCTGAACAATAGCTTCCAAAGCTTTATCTGTAATATTTGTAAGGTTTACCGTATCCAAATAAAAATTATTCAGATATAAGATAGTCTGTCCCATTTTGTTTGCAAAATCCCTTACTGTTGGATTCTGTGCAGACACTACAGAACTGATGGCAGAAAATAATATTACAAATAAAAACTTTTTCATAGAATTACCGGATATTTATCTTTTCAAAAGGTATTTCAAATTTTGTTCCCTCTTTAGCCAAAAAAGTGTTGCTGAATACCTCTCTTGCCTCATTCAACATAACATCCAACGATTTGTATCTTGATGAAAAATGTCCTAAAAGCAATTTTTTTGCATTCGCTTCTTTTGCACACATTGCAGCCTGGGCAGAGGTACTATGGAAATTTGCTTTGGCAAGAGATTCAAATTCTGTAGTGTATGTAGAATCATGGTACATTAAATCTACATTCTCTATCCATTTTGACAATCTCTTAAAGTACATTGTGTCTGTACAATATGCAAATGACCTTGGAACATATGGCTTATAGGTAAAGTCTTTACACAACAGAGTCTCTTTGTACTCAACAATATTTCCATCTTCATCTACAAATGATGCATCCCTAACAATATCCAATCCTTCCTTTAATCTTGCAATCTCATAAAGAGAAAGATTGTTAGGTTCTATCAGATGTTTGTGAACATTAACCTGTGGTTCTGCCTCTTTAAACAAAAAACCATAGGTTTCTGTTCTATGGACCAGCGGAAAAGCTTCAACAGTTACCTGTTTTGTCCTAAGAATCTCTGTTGGTTGAGAACATTTTACTACAACATGAACGATTGGATACTTTACCCCCTCTCCAAATTGACTCATAAAGAAATCAAGAAAAGCTTTGAATCCTTCTGGAGCATAGATATACAAAGGTGTTGTCCTGTTACTCATAGAGATTGTAGACAACAGACCAAAGAGGCCATATGTATGGTCTCCATGCAGGTGAGAGATAAATATATGATCAATTTTACTGAAAGAGATACCTGCTCTTCTTAATTGCATTTGTGTTCCCTCTCCACAATCAATTAAAAACAAACGCTCACGAACCGTAAGGATGTGAGCGCTTGGGTATCTATTTGCAGTGGGGAGAGCCGAAGCTGTCCCCAATGTCAATAGTGAGAATTCCATTAATTATTTTGAAGATTTCTCCATCTCGCTTTTAAGAGCAGCAAGAGCATCAATATCACCTAGAGTGGTTTTCTCAATGTTTGCTTTGATTTTCTTAACTGCTTTTTGAGTAGAATCAGCCTCAGCTTGTTTCTCTTTAGTCTCTTTAGCCTCTACCTCTTTTTTAACATCCTCTGCAATTCTGGTGTGAGAAAGAACGATTTTCTTGTTAGCTTTGTTGAACTCAATAACTTTGAAATCTAATTTCTCATCAGCTTTAGCAGTAGTACCATCCTCTTTAGCTAAACCTTTAGCTGGAGCGAATCCCTCAATACCATATGAAAGAGCAACTGCAGCACCTTTATCGTTAACTGAAAGAATTGTACCCTCGTGGATAGAACCTAGAGTGAATACAGTCTCAAATACATCCCAAGGATTCTCCTCAAGTTGTTTGTGACCTAAGCTTAGTCTTCTGTTCTCAGCATCAATCTCTAGAACTACAACCTCCAATGAATCACCAATTGCAGTGAACTCAGATGGATGTTTAACTTTCTTAGTCCAAGATAGATCGCTAATGTGAACTAGACCATCAACACCCTCCTCTAGCTCAACAAATACACCAAAGTTTGTAAAGTTTCTTACAACTGCAGTGTGTTTTGAACCTACAGGATATTTCTCGCTAATGTTAGCCCAAGGATCAGCTTTTAGTTGTTTGATACCAAGAGACATCTTTCTCTCCTCTCTGTCTAGAGTAAGAATTTGAGCCTCAACCTCATCACCTACTTTCAAGAAGTCTTGTGCACTTCTTAGGTGAGATGACCATGACATCTCTGATACATGGATAAGCCCCTCAACACCTGGTTGGATCTCAATGAATGCACCATAATCAGCAATAACAACTACTTTACCTTTGATTGAATCACCAACATTCAAGTTAGCATCTAGAGCATCCCAAGGATGAGCGCTTAGTTGTTTTAGACCTAAAGCGATACGTTTCTTAGTATCATCAAAGTCTAGGATAACAACGTTGATCTTTTGATCTAGAGCTACAACCTCCTCTGGGTGGTTGATTCTGCCCCATGAAAGGTCTGTAATGTGAATTAGACCGTCAACACCACCTAGGTCAATGAATACGCCATAAGAAGTGATGTTCTTAACTGTTCCCTCAAGAACTTGACCTTTCTCCAATTTACCAATGATATCTGCTTTTTGTGCCTCAAGCTCAGCCTCAATAAGAGCTTTGTGAGATACAACAACGTTTCTGAACTCATGATTGATTTTAACAATCTTGAACTCCATTGTCTTGTTAACAAATACATCGTAATCTCTGATAGGTTTAACATCAATTTGAGAACCTGGTAAGAATGCCTCAATACCAAATACGTCTACAATCATACCGCCTTTAGTACGACATTTGATGTAACCCTTAACAATCTCGTCTTTATCGAATGCCTCGTTAACTCTATCCCAAGATCTAAGTGAACGAGCTTTTTTATGCGAAAGAATAAGTTGACCTTTTTTGTCCTCTGCATTCTCTACGTAAACTTCTACTTTCTCGCCTACTGCAAGCTCAGGATTATATCTGAACTCGCTAACTGCGATAACACCCTCGCTCTTGTAACCAATGTTAACAAGAACCTCTCTTTTTGAAATAGCAACAACAGTACCCTCTACTACCTCGTTCTCGATTAATGTAGAAAGAGTTTGGCTATATTTCTCAGCAACTTCCTCTTTAGATACACCGTACTCAGCCTCTGACTCAAAAGCATCCCAGTCAAATTTGTCAACTGCTACAGATGCGTTGCTTTTACGTTTTTTAGTTGTGTCAACAATTGCAGGAGCCTCCTCTTTGTAAGCCTCCATTGTCTCCTCTTTTTTGCGTACTGGAGCAAT